>WFPQ01000134.1 GCA_015487515.1 Hyphomicrobiales bacterium
CCCTGCTGATTTCATGGTTTGAACTCCACAAGTCCCCCATCCTGTCCGTTCCCCGCAACCGGCCGGGCTTCAGCCCCCGGCAAGACCCCGGGGGGACCTGACATGGGTCCTTGAACCCCAGGGGACTGTTCCCCCGGTTTTCCCCGTTTTTGCCCATTGCCACCACCACCCCGGGGCTCCTTTCCGGTGCCGCCCGGAAAATTTTGCCGCTAATTTTGCAATCTGCCCATAATGTTAACAGTCTGTTTACCATACACTAGGTAATTTTTGCCCACTTCAAATTCTGTTCGTGAAACAAACGAAATCGGGCAACCTTTATGGAAAATGTATCTGGAATTTTGCAAAGACTGGGCCTGGCCCGTCTGGCTGCCATGGTTCTGGTAGCCGTTCTTTTGCTTGGTTTTTTTGCATTTTTGATATTTCGCGCCACCTCTCCCAGCATGGCTCCCCTTTATTCGGGGCTCTCGTTCGAGGATTCCTCGGCCATAGTTTCCCAGCTTCAATCCTCCGGCACTCCTTACGAATTGCGCGGAGAGGGCGAAACCATCCTGGTCCCCCGTGACCAGATCACCACTATCCGCATGAATCTTGCAGCCGACGGCCTGCCCAGCAACGGTCAGGTTGGTTACGAGATCTTTGACCAGCAAAGTACCCTTGGAGCCACTTCCTTCGTTCAGGACGTAAACCTTGTTCGTGCCCTTGAAGGGGAGCTTGCCCGCACGATTTCTTCCCTGGCCCGGGTTCGCACGGCCCGCGTGCATCTTGTACTGCCCAAGCGCGAACTGTTTCGCCGGGAACGGGCCGACCCCAGCGCCTCCATAACCCTTGGCGTCCGGGGCACCCTGTCATCCAGCGAGATCAACGCCATTCAATATCTGGTTTCCTCGGCCATCCAGGGCATGAGCCCGTCCCAGGTTTCCATAATTGATGATTCCGGACGCCTGCTGGCAGCCGGCAATGGCGACCAGAATCAGGCAATTGTCGCCTCTGACATGTACGAACGCGCCATTGCCGTTGAAACCCGCCTGCGCACCCAGCTGGAGGAACTGATCGGCAATGTCGTTGGCGCTGGCCGGGTACGGGTCCAGGTTTCCGCCGAACTGGATTTCAACCGCATGACAAAAAGCACCGAAACCTATGACCCGGAAGGACAGGTGGTGCGCTCGACCCAGACCAGGGAACTGGCCAATTCCTCGGTTGGTGCCAATAATGGTGGCGCCGTCAGCATCGGCAACGAGCTTCCCGGTGCCAGCCCCGCCAATGGCGATGCAGGCAGTATCAGGGACCAGTCATCGACCACCGAGGAAACCATAAATTATGAGATTTCCAAGTCCACCGAAACCCAGGTTTTCGAAGCCGGTTCCATAAAGCGCCTCTCTGTCGCGGTCCTGGTCGATGGAGTTTATGTGGACGATGGCAACGGAGCTGCCACCTATCAGCCCCGTACCGAGGAACAGCTGGCTGAAATTTCGGCCCTGGTCAGCAGCGCCATAGGATATGATGCCCAGCGGGGCGATCAGATAGAGGTAAGAAACCTGCAATTTGCCGAAAGGCCCGACCTGGCGGCAGTCGGCACCGAAGGGCCCGGCCTGTTCGACTTCACCAGGGACGACCTGATTTCGGCCGCTGAAATGCTGGTAACCCTGCTGATTTCCCTGGCCCTGATCCTGTTTGTCATGCGCCCCCTGCTCAAGCGGGTCCTTGAACCGGAAGAACCTCTTCCCCTTGCTGACCTGACCGCCGACGGCAGCGCCCAGATGACCCCGGACATGGCCATAGAGGCCGCCAATGGCGCTGCTGGCCCGAACACGCCGGAAAGTCCGGACCTGATGGGAGAGGCAAGGTCCCAGGGCGAGGCCAAGACCCGTACCCTTGCCAAGGTCGGCGAACTGGTCAGCGAACACCCCAAGCAGGCCAGCGTCATAGTGCGCGACTGGCTGAACCAGGCGGCCTGACAAGATGGCAAGCACCCAGTTGACAACCCGGACCCAGGAAAACAACGGCCAGCTCATCGAGGCCGAAGCCACGACCCGTGAACTCAACGGAGCGGAAAAGGCCGCAGCCCTGTTGCTGGCCCTTGGTCCCGATTACGGCAAGCCCATATTCGAAGAACTCGACGAAGTCGAGATCAGGCAGCTTTCCCGCGCCATGTCCAATCTGGGCCCCATAACCCAGGAGATGCACGACGATCTGCTGGTCAATTTTGTCACCACCCTTTCCTCCAACGGTTCGATTTCGGGCAATTCGGAAACCACCGAACGTCTTTTGCTGTCTTTTCTGCCCGGCGACCGGGTCGATTCCATAATGGAGGAAATTCGTGGCCCGGCCGGCCGCAACATCTGGGAAAAGCTCTCCAATGTGGACGAGGAGATCCTGGCTTCCTATTTCAAGAGCGAATACCCCCAGACCGTCGCCGTGGTCATCTCCAAGCTCGATTCCAATCATGCCAGCCGGGTTCTGTCCGTACTGCCCGAAGAACTGGCCATGGACGTGGTTCAGCGCATGCTTTCTCTTGAGCCGGTACAAAAGGATATCCTTGAAAAGATAGAAAAGACCCTGCGCACCGAATTCATGTCGACCCTTTCCCACACCCAAAAGCGTGACAGTCACGAACTGATGGCCGACATCTTCAATTCCTTTGACCGCCAGACCGAAACCCGCTTTCTCACCGCCCTTGAAGAGGTGGACCGGGAGGCGGCCGATCGCATAAAGGAATTGATGTTCACGTTTGACGATCTGCTCAACCTTGACCCCGGCGCCATCCAGGCCCTGTTGCAGGCCATGGACCGCAACGATCTGACCATGGCCCTGAAAGGGGCCAGCGACCAGGCCAAGGAATTCTTCTTTTCCAACATGTCGGCCCGGGCCGCCAAGATGACCCGGGACGACATGGAAGCCATGGGGCCGGTGCGCCTTTCCGATGTGGATGAGGCCCAGGGACGCATGGTGAACATGGCCAAGGACATGGCCGCCCGCGGCGAGATAATCATCTCCAAGGGCGGCTCGGACGAGGAGATGATCGGATGAGCATGAATTCGGCGGCCCCGCAAAAATTCTCCTTTGACCTGGATCTTGACCACGCCAACCGCAAATCCCGCCTCATCGGTCAGGGCGAACTTGCCGACATGCTGCGCAAGGCTGAAGAAAAAGCCTATGCCAATGGTTTTAGGGACGGGGAAAACAGCGCCGCCAACCGCAACGCGGCCCAGCTGGCAGAGGCCGCCGGCAACCTGGCCCGGCGCACCATCGAAATAGCAAGAAAGGCCGACGAGAGTCAAAAACAGACCCTTGCCGATGCCGCAGCCCTGGGAGTTGCCACCGGACGCAAGCTGGCGGCCAACCTGATCGCCCGCCACCCCCTTGGCGAGATCCGCTCCCTCATAACCGAATGTCTTTCCACCCTGGAAAACGTGCCCCACCTGGTAATTCGTTGTCATCCCGACCTTGCCGGAGCCATCGAGGAAGAAACCACAAGGATCATGCAGAGCAGCGGCTTTGACGGTCGCCTGGTAATCATGGGCGAGCCGGAAATTCTGCTGGGCGATGCCCGCCTCGAATGGGTCGATGGCGGTCTTGTGCGCGATCTGTCAAGAATTTCCGAGCAGATAGACCGGCACCTGAAGGCCTTCATTGATGCAAGGGGTCCGAACATGGCCGCCCGGGAAGCTTCCAACCCCCTGGAGAATGAAAATGAGCAATGACGAAATGGACACGCCGGGAACTTCCCCTGCCGGTCATGACCCTGCACCTCCGGGCGGGCAGGGTCAGGATGTTCCAGGTGATGCCCAGGCAATGGAAAATGCCGCCGATGAAATAGTCCTTCAGGAGATGCAGGCCGCCGAAAGGGATTCCCCCGACCCCCTTACCGAAAAATCGGTGTCCGACCTGGAGGCGATTTTTGATGTTCCGGTACGGGTTTCCGTTGTCCTGGGCCGTTCGAAAATTCCGGTGGCCGATTTGCTGAAGATGGACGTGGGCACGGTTGTCGAACTGGATCGCCAGGTCGGCGAAGCCATAGAAATCTATGTCAATGACCGCCTGATAGCCCGGGGGGAGATTGTTCTGGTGGAAAACCGCCTCGGCGTCACCATGACCGAAATTATCAAGGCTGCCTGAGGTGGTTTTTGGGGAAAGGAAAATGAAATGCGTCTGCTGATTGTGGGCCCTCTTGACGGGCAGCTTAGTGAAGCCACCAAACTGGCAATGGACGGGGGGGCCATGGTTTCCCATGCCCCCTCGGTGGACATAGCCATTGCCTCCCTGCGCTCCGGCAAGGGAGCCGACCTGTTGCTGGTCGACGTGATGGTGGAAATTCCCCGCCTGATCAAGACCCTTGAAAGCGAGCACATCTGTGTGCCCGTAGTGGCCTGCGGCACCCAGACCAACGCCGCCGCTGCCGTCAATGCCATAAGGGCCGGGGCCAAGGAATACATTCCCCTGCCCCCCAATGCCGAGCTTATTGCCGCCGTCATTGCCGCCGTTGCAAGGGAAAATTCCGATTTTCTCTATCGTGATCCTGCCATGGCGGCGCTCATAAGGCTGGCCGACCAGATTGCCCCTGCTTCGGCA
>WFPQ01000135.1 GCA_015487515.1 Hyphomicrobiales bacterium
CAATTCCGCTTCCCAGGGCAAAATCTTCCCGTACCAAACCCCCCATAAAGATTTCTGACCTGATGCCGCTAAAGCGCGACTTTGCCTTTATCGTTGAAAATGAAGTTCCGGCAGGCAAGCTGATCAAAGCGGCGGCATCCGCCAATAAGAATCTTATCAGCCATGTGCAGGTTTTTGATGTCTTTGAAGGGGCCTCCCTTGGCGAAAACAAGAAATCCGTCGGTCTGGAAATAACCCTGCAGCCAAAGGATAAAACCCTGACCGACGAGGAAATCGAGGCCGTTTCGCTCTCGATAATCAGGGCAGTCGAAAAGGCCAGCGGCGGGGTGCTTAGAAGCTGAAGCCATATGAGCGCCGATATATTGTCCATCGATTGTTCTCCGGTTTTCCTTCCCCATGAAGGCAGGCTGGCGCGTCTGCCGAGAAAGGCGTTTTTTCCCCGCCCGGCCCGTTTTTTTTCCACCTTCGAGGAAAAGGCCCTGATTTACGATTGTTTCTGGCATGGGGATGGCAGCAGGATTCTGCTCCTTTGTCCTCCCCCGATGAGCCTTGGGGAAAACTGGCGGGCGGCGAGATTCTTTGCCCGGGGCCAGAAACTTGCTGCCAGGTTTTTCAAGGCCCGTTCTTCCATGCTGGTCGAACTTTGCGGAGCTCCTTCTGATTCCATCGAGGTCGAAATGAAATTCGCCGGTATGGATTACACGATCCCGGTGCAAAAGAACCTTTCGCAACAATTTGCCGGCAGCAAGATCGTTTTCACCATGAACAGGAACAATCCCCTTGAATGGATTTGTGAATGGGCCCGGTTCCATGCAACCATGCACAATGCCAATGGGCTAATATTGTTCGATAACGGTTCTGATGCTTATGATTGCAGCGATATCGAACAGGCCCTGGCCCGTATTGCCGGATTTGAAAAGGTCCTGGTCGTTTCCTGGCCCTACAGATTCGGCTCCCGCGATCCGGGAGTTCTGCTGCATCCCTACTGGGCTCATTTTTTGCAGAACAGCGCGTTTTCCCATGTTCTGCGTCGTTTTGGAGCAGGAGCCCATGGGTTGCTGAACATGGATATCGACGAACTGGCCGACCCGGTTGCAGGCAGTGATGTCTTTGAGATGGCCAGGGGCAGCCCCAGCGGCTTTCACGTCTTGAACGGCAGATGGGTAGAAAATATCATGGATGGACAGGCCCCGGCCCGGAAGCCGATTCATACGGATTTCACCCATGTTCTGCGGGATATCAGGCAGGGTCTTAACGCAAGGAAATGGGCCCTTGACCCCAGCCGTGAGTGGCTGGAGGACCTGGCCATGCAGCCAAGCTGGCACAAGATAAAACAGATGCCAAAATCCCTTGTCAGGATTTCGACCCAGGGTAGCTACTGGCATTTCAGGGGTATAAATACCAACTGGAAACATGATCGCAGCATTAGCAGGCCCCCACCGCTTTTCTGCCGCAGGTCTCCTGAACTTGCAGCCATGTTCAAGACCTATGAAAGCAGGGTTGAAAGCCACGGGCAATGACATGAGCAGCATTATGAGTGATATTGGCAGTCTCGGTGGCAGGCCCCCTTTGAAGACATATTCGAAAAGTGAATTTTCCCGTTTCTTCAGGCAAAAGTACTGGCGCCTGTTAAGGGCAGCATTAAATCGCCATGAGCAGCGCCCCAAATATTCAGACCCGAAGGTGATAGAGGACATACTTGTCCCTTACCGGAAGCTGGCTGTTTCCGATGACCTGGCACAGGTCCTGCCCGGCAAACGAAACATTCCGCCCCATGTCTGGATCCTGTGGCAACAGGGCTGGGACAAGGCCCCTCCCCTGGTAAGGGCCTGTGCCAGGTCATGGCAACAGATGAACCCGGACTGGAAGGTGCACCTGGTCGATGAAAATACCATATCCGACTTTGCCCCGGCCTATGCAGGGATCCTGGCACCCAATGCCTCGCGCACTGCCCGCTCCAACATTGCCCGCCTCTCGCTATTGCAGCAGAATGGTGGCGTTTGGGCCGATTCGACCCTGTTTTGCCAGCAGCCGCTCGATGAATGGCTTCCAAAGGTCTGGCATGCAGATTTTTTCATGTTTTCCGAGCCTCGCCCCTACAGATATTCCGATATCTGGTTTCTGGCCAGCGCTCCGGGCACCCACCTGATTTCGTCCTGGCTGGACATGGTGGGGCAATATTGGGGGTATTTCAGGCGGCCTCATCACTATTACTGGATGGAATACCTGTTCGAACTTCTTGTCAGCAAGGATGCAAAGGTTGCGGCCAACTGGCGCCAGGTGCCAAGGCTTTGTGCCCTTGGTCCCCTGATCGTGCAGGGCCTGCCCTTTGAAAGGAACGTGCCGCAAAATACCATTGACGCCATCGAGCAGAAGACCGTTCCCCTGCACAAGCTCAGCCACAAATGGCGTTATTCGGGCGATTTGCGGGATACTCCGGTGGGGATACTTACCGGTCTTGAATATCTGCGGCAGTGATCTTGCGCGAGCCGGCCAAGGATTTCCTGACCTTGCCGCCTGCCGGCCCTGACCCTAACTCCTGCCAGGGATTTTACTGCTCAGGCGCTTGAATTTTGCGGCCCAGCGCTGGCGCATGTAGCGATAGAACAGTTCGTTGGTCATCACGTGGCGGTAAACGCGGGAAAATGGCAGGCCGTTGATCATGTTCCACGGCTTGTTCAGTCCCGTATAATGAACCGCCTTTGGGTCCAGCCCCTCTATGGCCTTGCTGACCCCGAACATGTTCCACGCTCCATCCAGTTGCTGCCAGTTGTTCTTGAACAGGAAATTGAGCACCTGCTGATCATTGGCCAGTCTTGAAAGGGCGCCGCTCTTTTCTGCTTCCTCAAGTCTTTGCAGGCTGGTTTTCTCTCGCCATTTTTCCAGGTCCATGACCATAACCCCGGAATTGAAAAACGGGTCAGCCGGATCGAAAAGGTCGTGGTTTTCAATTGCATCGCGGCCATGGGCAAACCGCAGGGAATGGGGTTCCTTTATGGCCCCGAGTGCCAGGCCGCCAAGGTTGCTTGCAAGCAGTTCTTCTATGGGCGCACGCACCAGTATGTCACAATCCACATAAAGCAGTCGCCTCACCGTTTCCGGAACGATCTGGTCCAGCATCATGCGCGCATACATAACCGCCGAGATATGCCTGGTATGGGGCAGGATTCTTGCAAAATGCTGGTAATCTTCATTGCCGTTCAGATCGTGATGCACCATTCTGGATCCGAATTCGCCCCCTATCCTTTCAAGTATCTCCATCAGGCTGTCGGGCAGTTGCGGATGGCACAAATGGAACACCAGGTCGCGGCGTCTTCTTGTTGTCAGGCATATGGAGCGCATGGTTGCATAGGCCGGAATGCAAAAGGCCTCGTCAAAAGCCAGGGCCACGTGCAGTTTTTCATCATTCATTTCAGCGCCCGCCAGATTTATTCATGACGGAGCCCTGCTTAACACAAAGTCCCGCCGGAGCAAGCTTGCAGTTTTGTCTCCGCTTCAAACGGAAAAACCTAAAGGTGCCCCACGGCAGGGTGATCAACTAAGCCACCCCGAAGGCCCCGGATGCAGGTCCATCAACACGCCGCCCGTTATCCGGTCTATGGCTTCAAGTTCCTCCTTTTCCAGTTGCAGGTTGTCCAGGGCTCCAAGATTGTCCTTTAACTGTTCCAGGTTTCGCACCCCGATCAGGGCCGAGGTGATTTCCCTGCGTCGCAATACCCACGAAAGGGCCAGCTGCACCATGCTTTGGTTTCGTCTTTTTGCAATCGGCTCCAGTTTCCTGACCGCCTCTATCAATGACGGGCTGACATGGCTTGGCAGTACCGAGCTTTTTTTGTTGGCAGCCCGGGTTCCATCTCCAGCTCCCCCTGAATACTTGCCTGAAAGCACTCCCTGGGTCAGGGGGGAAAAGGCTATTATGCCCATTCCCAGTTCCTTGCAGGCCTTTATGGTTTCATCTTCTTCTATCCAGCGATTGACCATTGAATAGGAGGGTTGATGAATGATGCATGGCACCCCCGTTTCGTTCAATATGGCGTTTGCCTTTCTGGTTTCCTTTTCCGGATATGAAGAAATTCCCGCATACAGTGCCTTGCCCGATTTAACGATATCTGCCAGGGCGCCCATGGTTTCCTCGAGCGGGGTCTTGGGGTCGAAACGGTGGGAATAAAATATGTCCACATAATCAAGTCCAAGTCTTTTCAGACTCTGATCACAACTGGCAACCAGATATTTGCGACTGCCAAATTCCCCGTAGGGTCCGGGCCACATCCTGTAGCCGGCCTTGGACGAGATTATCATTTCGTCCCGGTATGGGGCAAACTGGCGGCCCAGAATATCACCGAACAGTTCCTCGGC
>WFPQ01000136.1 GCA_015487515.1 Hyphomicrobiales bacterium
CTTTGCAGGCGGGCCACCCGGGTACTGGCAACATAAGCCGAAAGCATGGTGCTGGTCAGGGTCGGCGGACTGGCCAGCTGTTCCCCGGAATAGCCAAAGATACCTTCGAAAGAAAATGTGGGAGCCCCGAAACTGCCATGGGAAAAATCGGCTTCGGCAGAGTCGTTAAAAGAATTATTGTCAATGGAATTTCCGGCCAGACTTTCGCGAACAGAAGGCTGGTAACCGTCCTGGGTGGCAAGGGCCGGATCCGAACCAAAAAACACAACACCAAGAAGAAAAATACCAATGAAGGCCAGACCAATAAAGGCAATCAATCCGGTCAGACCATGGCCTGCAGCCCCGGCAGAGACCCCGGGCAAACGAACATTGCGCACCGGTGATTTTGCAACGCGTGCAGACATCGATCTGAAATTTCCCCGCCAAGACAGCCCATGACCCGGCCCCTGAAAAGCCGGTGCAGCGCCAACATAGCCGATTGCACCGAATTGGGAAACCCAAAATTTACCTTTGGTTAACCATCGGAATTTACCGGATTCCCAGCCCGGTTTTCTTATGTGGAAAAGCATTATTGTCCGATGACAGGGGCCATTGACGGGTCTATCTGGAACAATGCTCAAAACCAACGCTGCAGCAAGCTATCTGACGGCACGGCAATATGGCTGGATGGGAGCCGGATATTTTCTGACCCTTGCTTCCATGCCGGGACAGACGCTGTTCATCGCCCAGTTCAACGATTCCATCAGGGAATATTTTTCTCTCACCCACTCCCAGTTTTCACTGCTTTACATGGGGACAACCATTCTGAGTTCCCTGTGCCTGATCTGGGCCGGGGGACTTGTGGACAGGATCGGCCCACGGCTGCTGAGCATGGTCTGCATGGTTGCATTGGCAATGACCACGATTGTGATGAGCCGGGTGGACAATATCATCGTGCTGGGGCTGGCCCTGTTCGGGTTAAGGTTTTTCGGCCAGGGAATGATGCCGCAAATCGCCATAACCACCCTGTCGCGCCGGTTCGTGAAATTCAGGGGTCGGGCACTTTCGCTGGCTGAAATGGGCATGCCGACGGGGGAAGCGGTGCTGCCCTACCTGCTGACCATATCAATCATGACCTTTGGCTGGCGGCAGGTCTGGCTGGGCGTTGGCATGGTATTGCTGCTGATATTCCTGCCAATGATCGCATTGCTGCTGGGCAAAGCGCCGCAACGGAAAGGTGATCACACCAGCATCCCGGACGAAAAGCCCCTGACAGGAAAAGCATGGACCAGGGGCAGGGCCCTGAAGGATCCGTTATTTTACCTGAGCATCCCGGCCATCGTGATACCGGGGGCAATCGGGACCATGTTCATATTTCACCAGGCCTATCTGACCCAGTCCAAGGGCTGGGACACAAGCCTGTTTACCGCCCTGTTCCCAATTCATGCGCTGGGAATAATTGCCGGAGCCATCGGTGCAGGAGCCATGCTCGACAGGATCGGGGCATGGCGGATCCTGCCTTTTGCCCTGCTTCCCCTCGGAGGCGGCCTGCTGATTCTTGCCTTTAGCAATTCCGTCTGGGTAATTTGGGTGTTCTTCATTACCTTTGGCCTGTCGGCGGGAATGATGGCACCGATCGCCGGAGCGCTGTGGGTGGAGATCTATGGCACGGCAAATCTTGGCAAGTTGCGGGCCCTGGCCATCGCGGCAACGGTTCTGGCTTCTGCTGCCGGACCGGGACTTGCAGGAATCCTTATCGATAACGGTTTCAATCTTGACAGGCAGGCCCTCGTCTATGCGCTGTTGTGCCTTGTTGTTTCGGCAGTCAATTTCGCGGGAAGGGACAGGTTTAACTCACGGGCAAGAAACATCAGCAAAGAGACAATGGGGCCGTAAAACCACCAAAATATCCCTTGGGTTTGTACCTAGTCAAAATGAGAACGCACCTGATGCAGGTCTTTCATTACCGCAATGGATAAAGAATGCATTTCACCGGTCGGCATCAAGAGATCCGGAACCATTATCGTCTGCATGCCGGCCCCGTGGGCCGAACGCACCCCGTTATAGCTGTCTTCTATGGCCAGGCACATTTCAGGTTCCACCTCCAGGCGTTCGGCCGCCAGCAGATAGGGTTCGGGGTGGGGCTTGCCATTGTCCACGTCATCACGGGTGACCACGGTCTTGAAGTGCGCTATCAGGTCAGCCCGGCTCAGGTGATGGTTTGCCGATTCAGAACTGGAAGAGGTGACAACGGCCGATGGCATCTGCAAATGGTCAAGAACCTGCAGAATCTCGGTCACCCCGCCCTTTAGCGGAACCTGGGCCATGAGGCGGGAGGCAACCCTTGCATCGACAATTTCAATGAAATCATCAAAGGGAAAATCCGGGCCCATGGCCTGCCTGATCAGCAGGGCCCCCTGATCGAAAGGAAGGCCAATGGTGGAATTGTGCACTTGCTTGCTCATTTGAAAACCAAGTTCCCCTGCAACTTCAAAGGCGATATTCCTGTAGACCGCCTCGGTATCGAGCAGCACCCCGTCCATGTCAAAGATTACCGCGTGAATTTCTTCGGGATCAAATGGCATCAAGTGGTTTCCTGTTGTTAGTGGGCATCGTCCCAGTTATCCGCTGCCCTGGCATCGATCTGCAGGGGAACCGAAAGCATTATTGCAGGTTCCGGGGCCCTGGTCATGACATCGCAGATGACAGGAAGCACTTTTTCGACCCCGGAAACGGGAACCTCGAAAATCAATTCATCATGGACCTGCAAAAGCATGTCGGCAACCAGGCGCCTGCTCTCCAGTTCCGGCTCCATGTGTATCATTGCCCTTCTGATGATATCGGCCGCCGACCCCTGAATGGGAGCATTGATGGCAGAGCGCTCAATGAATGACCTTTCCGAGGGATTCTTGCTGTCCACATTGGAAAAAATGATCCTGCGGCCAAAAATGGTCTCCACATATCCCTGCTCCCTGACCAGGGACTTTTGCGTTTCCATATAGTCCCTTATGCCGGGAAATTTTTCAAAATAGGCCTTTATGTAATCACCGGCTTCGGTACGGGAAATTCCCAATTGCCGGGCCAGCCCGAAGGCGGAAATGCCATAGATGATACCGAAATTGATTGCCTTGGCCTGCCGGCGTATCATCGGGTCCATGTCCTTGATGGGCACGCCGAATATTTCCGATGCGGTCATGGCATGGATGTCAAGGCCGTTGGCAAAGGCGTTTTTCAACTCGCCGATATCGGCAATATGGGCCAGGATCCTCAGTTCGATCTGGCTGTAATCGGCCGAAACCAGCCTGTATCCGGGCCGGGCGACAAAAGCGGCCCTGATTTTTCTGCCGTCGGCGGTGCGAATGGGAATATTTTGCAGATTCGGGTCCGAAGAAGCCAGGCGACCAGTCAGTACCGAAGCCTGGTGATAAGAGGTATGCACCCGGCCGGTGGCGGGATTTATGAAGGTCGGAAGGGCATCGCAATAGGTGGACTTGAGCTTGCTCAGTCCACGCCATTCAAGAATGGTTTTTGCCAGTTCTATGGCATCATGCTGCAAATCATCGTCCGGCACCTTCCCATCGACTTCCCTTGCGGCAATATCCTCCAGTATTCCGGCCCCCGTTGCCCAGGCCCCGGTCCTGGTTTTCTTGCCGCCGGGCAACCCCATCCTGTCGTAAAGGATTTCTCCCAGTTGCCTGGGAGAGCCCAGATTGAACCTGCCGCCGGCTATTTCATGGGCCCGGGCTTCCAGTTCCCCGGCCCGCCGGGCAAACTCGCTCGAAAGACGATCAAGTATCTGCCTGTCAACAACAATGCCGCGACGCTCCATCCGCGCCAGTACCGGCACCAGGGGACGTTCCAGGGTTTCGTAGACATTGACCGCCCTCCTGGCCGGCAAGCGGGCTTTCAAGATCATCCAGAGTCTTAGGGTTATATCGGCGTCTTCGGCCGCATATCTTGCTGCCTCACCTATATCCAGCTGGTCGAAGGTCTTTTGCTTCTTGCCGGTTCCGGCCAGATCGGTGAACTTGATGGGAGAGTGATCGAGCCAATGCTGGCTCAGGGCATCCATGGAATTGCCCCGGGCCCCGTAGATGGCATAGGAAATGAGCATGGTGTCGTCAAAGGAAACCAGGTCGATTCCATAACGGGCAAAAATGCCCATGTCATACTTGGCATTTTGCAGTATTTTCAGAATTGACCTGTCCTTGAGAACGGGCTTAAGCATTTCAAGGGCCGTTTCCAGTTCCATCTGGCCCTTGAGCCTTTCACCGCCAAACATGTCATCCCGGCCATTGGTGTGAGCCAGTGGAATGTAACAGGCCCTGTTGGGAGCAACGGCCAGGCTGATCCCCACCAGATCCGCCTGCTGGCTGTCAAGTCCGGTGGTTTCACTGTCAATGGCAAAAGAACCATTGTGAATTATCTGTTCAACCCATTTTTTCAAGCTCGCTTCATCGCGCACTATCTCATATTGCGAATGATCAACGGGCAGCGATCTGACATGGCGCAAAACCGCATCGGCATGGGCCCCGGGAGTGGCGGGGGCAGCAGGATCCGGTTCTCCGCCCGTTCCTGCATTCTCCCGGCCCTCATTCTTGTGGCTGCCTCCGATCTCCGGTTCACTGCCCGGCTCTCCCTGCCTGGCCGCCAGTTCGGGATCAGCCTTGAAGTCATTGATGTCCGCATCGAGGTGAGAAGCCATGCGACGGCTGAAACTGCCCAGTTCCATGGCCTTGAGAAATGGCAACAACGTGGAGGGAACCAGAGGTCTGCGCTCGAATTCGTGCAATTCGTGCTCCACGGGAACATCGGTTCTCAGGGTAACCAGGCGCCGGGAAATGCGAGCCTGATCGGCAAACTCGATCAGGTTCTGGCGCCGCTTGTTCTGCTTGATCTGCCCGGCATTGGCCAGGAGATTTTCAAGATCACCGTACTGGTTTATGAGGAGAGCTGCGGTCTTGATGCCGATACCGGGAACTCCGGGGACATTATCGACACTGTCTCCGGCCAGGGATTGAACATCCACCACCCTTTCAGGGGCAACGCCGAATTTTTCAACAACCTGCTCAGGGCCGATCCAGCGACCCTTCAGACTGTCAAACATGCTGATTGAACCATCATCCGTGATCAGTTGCATCAGGTCCTTGTCGGTGGAAACAATTGTCGTTCTTCCCCCAAGCTCTCTTGCCTGCATGGCATAGGTGGCAATCAGGTCATCGGCCTCGAACCCTTCCTGCTCGATACCCGGAATC
>WFPQ01000137.1 GCA_015487515.1 Hyphomicrobiales bacterium
CGTCAAGGCGGGCCATTTTGTCATCTCCGGCCAGGGATTGCGCGGCCAGTGAATTTTCGGCTCCGGGGTGCCCGTGATCAAGGCTGCCATGGTCATCTGGATAGTCGAAAGCCTCCTGGTCCGGCCTGGACTCATGGCTGGCAAGTTCGGCCATCAGGGGAGGCTCCCGGCGCTCGAAATCATCTGTTTCCGGTTTTCTGTTCGTATCTTCAAGACGCGGGGTCGGTCCGGTGCCGGTTTCCGGGGGGTGCCAGTGGGATTGCGGCCGGGTTGCGGTGCGTGGTTCTGCTGCCAGCCCTGCCCTGTTGCGGGCCCGGTGCCATGCGGTCCTGGCGCTGTAGTAGACGTGGACAATGGCTCCGAAGGCGATGTCAAAAAAGCCGGTCCTGTCCCTTTCATCATCAAATTCCATGGATTGATCCCCGCTGTTTGCGGTGCGGTTCTTCATGGACCTGATGCCGGCACTGAGCCAGAAGAGGGCAATGGTGGGAGGGGCAAGAATGGCTGCATAGATGATGGATCCGGCCGTTCCCGGCTCGCTGCCGGTTATAAGGGCTGCAAGATTACCGAATGCGGAGCCGATCAGGCCGCCAAGGCCGGTTGGAAGGGGCCAGTTGGGGGAGGTGGGCAGAAAGGAAAACAGGCCGGCCAGAAGAATGCCGCCGCCCAGCAGGGCGAGCATGCGCAGGGGCCATGCGGTCGGGGTCTTGTGATACAGCATCTTCCAGCCCCAGATGGAGGGGGGAACCAGCATGACGAGGCTGGCAAGGCCGAAGAACTGCATCCAGATATCGGAAAATACGGCCCCGGGAAATCCAAGCCAGTTTGAGGGTGTCTTGTCGGTGGCATAGGAAAGGCTGGGATCATCCACGGACCAGGAGGCATAGGACAGGAATGAAAGGGCAATCAAAAACAGGACCAGGGCACCGATCAGGCGCAGGGGAATCTTGAGTTCCACGAATTTCTGAGGCTCCACCTGGGGGTCGGTGGTTTGATCATTCGCAACAATCGAATTTCTCGCCATGGTACTCAAGGGCTCTTTACTGATACTGATGTGGTCAACTCAAAAATCACCGGCAAATCTGGTCATGGCAATATACAGGCCCGTGGTTAACCGGGTCCTAACCGGCAATAAAATCGCCCATGGACAAAACAAGGCCCGGCAGGCGGAAAACCTGCCGGGCCAATGATTTTGAGACAATGAAAACCAGTGTCTGAAACAGCCGTCCTATCTTAGAATTCGGGGTAGGCTTCGACCCCGACTTCGGACTTGTCCAGACCAAGGGATTCGTCTTCCTTGCTGACCCGGATTCCCATGGTGGCCTTCAGAATAAGCCACAGGATGGAAGAGGCAACAAAGGTGAAGGCACCAATGGCAATAACGCCAATGGCCTGGGTTGCAAAGGTTCCACTGCCCGAAAGCGGAGTGATCATGGTTCCCCAGATACCGGCAAACAGGTGAACCGGGATGGCACCGACCACGTCATCGAGCTTGAACCTGTCGAGCATGGGAATGGCAAATACCACGATTGCTCCACCGACCCCGCCGATGAACAGGGTCTGGACAACGCTTGGAGCCAGGGGCTCGGCGGTGATGGAAACCAGACCGGCAAGGGCGCCGTTGATGACCATGGTGACGTCGACCTTCTTGTAGATCAGCTGTACCAGGATCATGGCGGTGACAGCGCCGGCAGCGGCAGCCAGGTTGGTGTTGGCAAAGATGCGGGAGACATCGCCAATATCGGCAATGGTTCCCATGGCCAGCTGGGAGGCGCCGTTAAATCCGAACCAGCCCATCCACAGGATGAACATGCCAAGGGTGGCAAGGGGAATTGAGGAACCCGGCATGGGGGTAATGGAGCCGTCAGCGCCATATTTGCCGCTGCGGGCACCAATGAATATCACGCCGGCAAGGGCCGCCCAGCCGCCAACCGAGTGAACGATGGTGGAGCCGGCAAAATCGGCAAAACCGATTTCGGAAAGCCAGCCGCCGCCCCACTGCCACATGCCGGTGATGGGATAAAAGACCCCGGTAAGAACAACCGTGAAAACAAGGAAGGCCCAGAGCTTGACCCGTTCTGCAACCGCCCCGGAAACAATGGAGGCGGTGGCGGCAACGAATGCCATCTGGAAGAACCAGTCGGAGGCAACGGAATATCCGGCCTCGGCAGTTTCCTCGCCAACGCCGGGGAAATTATAGGGGGCGAAGGTGCCGATGAAGCCGCCTGCCTGGCCGCCATACATGACATTGTAGCCAATGAGCCAGAACATGAGACCGGCAATGGAATAAAGGGCGATGTTCTTCAGGGCCTGCATGGAAACGTTTTTCCTGCGTACCAGGCCGGTTTCGAGCATGGTAAAGCCCGCGGCCATCCACATTACGAGGAATCCGCCGATCAGGAACAGCAGTGTATTGAAGATCTTGGCATCGCGGTCGCCAAAGGTATCCTTTATGGTCATGCTTATGGCTTCGCTGGCAGCCGCTGCGGCCTCTTCAGGGGTTGCCCCGCCGGCCAGGGCCTCTTCGGAAGCGGCAGCGCCGATGGCCTCCAGGGTGGAGTTTATGGTTGAACCTATGTCGATGGATTGGGCCATGACGGGAGTGGCGGCAATGAAAATTGCCATGAAAGCCAGGATCAGGGTCCTTGGCAATGAAAGAAAACGGGTCATAAAATCAGCTCCGAAAATGTTTGTCATTAAAATGGTCAAAGGGCGTCCGGTCCGGTTTCGCCGGTGCGAATGCGGGTGACGGCCTCAAGGTCAAGAACAAAGATCTTGCCGTCTCCGATGCGATCGGTATTGGCGGCCTCCTTGATGGCCGTGGTGACGGCGGCGGCCCGGGCCTCGTCGGGAACCGCGATTTCAACCTTGAGCTTTGGCACAAAGTGAACCGCATATTCGGCCCCGCGATAGATTTCGGAATGGCCCTTCTGGCGGCCATAGCCCTTGACTTCGGACACGGTCATTCCATGCACGTCCAGGGCGTTCAGCGCCTGCCTGATGTCTTCGATCCGGGAGGGCTTTATAATTGCAATAACCAGTTTCATGGTTGCTCCTGTTGGTTGTGATCATTAAATTCTCCCCCGTTGTCATTCAAATGCCGTGCCAGACTCGAAATTTGCTCATATCCATTTGATCTTATTGGATTAATTACGGAGGTTAAATGAAAGGGCGGATAGTGAAAAACAACAAAAGCCTTAAAAACAGGCACTAATACCAGCTATGCCTAAAATTTGGGCAAAAAATACGGGCGGGGCAGATGGAAAATTCTGCAGGATCAATGATTGGAAAATGATTGTCTGAGCAATGGATGATTTTGCTCAAAAACAATGCTAAGCAATCTGAAGTGAGGGAAGGCGTGAGCGGTGCCATGGAAAGTGCTGTCATGAAAAGTGCTGTCATGGAAACGGGCGTCATGAAATTGCTGGAACATTGGGGACGGTTCCGGCATCAGGCGAAAATATGGGCTGATGGGAAAATCTTTGAAAACCGGTACTGAAAAATTCGATGTTGCAATAGTCGGGGGTGGTCCGGCGGGGCTGACAATGGCGGCCGGGCTGGTTCACATCATGCCCGAACTGAAGGTTTGTGTATGTGATCGGGGTCAGTTCCGGGTTCCAGCTGATGCACGCTCGCTGGCCCTGGCGGCAGGGGTCACCAGGATTTTTCAGTCCTTAGGTATCTGGGAGGGCATGCAAAAGGATTCCAGCCCCATCGCAAGAATGAAAATAACCGATTCGGGGCCGGGGGATCGTTCCCGTCCCCTGCTCCTTTCCTTTGAGGGGCAGGTTGCCCCCGGGCAGCCCTTTGCCCACATGGTGCCGTTTCGGGATATCGTCGACCAGTTGCTCAAAAAGACAAGGGGCAAGGTTTCCATGATCGGTTCTGTCGAGGTCGTTTCCCTGGACACGGAAGGACCGGTGGCAAAGATTTCCCTTGATGATGGTGCTTTGATAGAGGCGGAACTCGTGGTGGCTGCCGATGGCTCCAGATCGAAATTGCGGTCTCTGGCGGCCATAAATACCGTTGTTCATGATTACAGGCAGGTGGGACTGGTCTCGACCATTTCCCATGAGCTTGATCATGAGCAGACGGCCTTTGAACATTTTCGCCCCTCCGGCCCTTTTGCCAGCCTGCCGCTGAGGGGTAAAAAATCGTCGCTGGTCTGGACTGAAGGGGCAAAAAATGCCCGGCGCCTGCAAAAGCTGGAGACCGCAGAGCAGGTTGCCCATATCGAGGAGGCCATGGGCAATTGCCTGGGCAGGACAAGGCTCGAGGAACCCATACAGGGTTTTCCTTTACGTCTTTGCATCGCCCGGGAGTTTGTCAGGCCGCGCCTGGTTCTGCTCGGGGATGCGGCTCATGCCATTCACCCGATAACCGGACAGGGGCTGAATCTTGGGCTGAAGGACGTGGCGGCATTGCTTGAAATATTGATAAACTGCCTGCGGCGGGGGCAGGACATGGGCTCTCTTCAGACATTGCAGGACTATGAGCGCTGGCGGCGGCTGGATGTGGCATTGATGGCCATGGCCACGGACGGGCTGAACAGGCTGTTTTCCAATGATATCGTTCCACTGAGAATTGCAAGGGATCTGGGGCTCGGGCTGGTCGACAGGGCTCCGGTCATAAAAAAGGCCCTTGTTCGCCATGCAGCGGCAATCGGCAGTGGAGAACCACGCCTGCTGCGGGGACTTGAAATCTAGGGACCGGGTGCTGGCGGGCGGTTTTTTCAGGGATGTCCGGTCTGTGGGGAGATTGTCAGGGAACCGGACCTGCAAGGGCAGAATTGGCACAGGGGGCGTAAAGTTAGGCGGGATAATTTGAAGACGGGATATTTGAAAACGAGTTCACTTGAAGCGGTCTATTTCTTCCTCGGTAAGGTTGCGGGCTTCGCTCAGGCAAAGCAGGGGCACTCCCTTGACGATCGGGTAGGCAACCCTTGTTACCGGTGAAATCAGTTCGTTCTTGTCTTCACTGATGGAAAGGCTGGTTTTGGTAAGGGGGCAGACGAGCATTTCAAGGGCCCGGACATCCACCTGTGAGGCCTGTTCTTTGGGGTTTCGTTTCTTTTCGCTGTTCATTGGATATTGGTGCCGGATGCAGCGGCAATTTCCATTTCGGCAAGGGCAATCAGGGTCTGGGCCCGCTGATTTATGGAATTTGCTTCAAGCAGGGCCTGTTTTTCGGGGGGGCCGTAGGGTGAAAGTACGCAGCACATGTTTATAAGCATGGAGGTGTTCAGGGTCTTTATGGCATCCCAGTCAAATTCGAATCGGGCAAATTCCGCATAATCGCGCATCGAGCGCAAAAATTCCTCCCGGTTGACCTTGTCAGCTCCAAAGTCGGGGTCGAAATCACTTTCATAGGCATCATAGCTTGCCCTTGCCAGGCGGTAGGGTTTTTCATGGGGCAACTCTTCAACCAGGTCGAAGCGGCACAATCCTTCCAGGACGACCAGATACTTGCCTTCTTCCTGTTCTTCGAAGGCGCGGACATGGCCAAGGCAGCCAACCTTTTGCAGGGGGGCCCGGTTCGAGGCTGGTGATTCTTCTTTGTCATCCCTGGGCTGGATGAGGCCAATTATGCGGTCCCCGCCCAATATGTCCTGCAAAAGTGCAAGATAGCGGGGCTCAAATATTATCAGGGGGCGCTGGGTCTGGGGCAGCAAAAGGGCTCCGGAAAGGGGAAAAAGCGCCACATTTTCATCAATGTCATGGATGGAAGACGGTTTTTTTTTCATTCTGGTTCCTGCCCCAAATCAATGTCCTGCAACTTTTGGCCATCAAGTCCGATTTTGCCGGCCCTGGTTTTACCGGTCCTGGTCATGTCCGCGCAACGGGTCCGGCTGCCTGGTTCGGGCAGTGTCCCATGGACCTTCAGCCGGTTCCGCCAGATGGATATGTCAAAATATTATCCAATGATTGCCGGCAGGGCCAGATCAGGAGAAAAGGGTTTTAGAAAGCATTTTTCTGCCGGCTATCGAAGCCGGTGATCCCTGTCCCCAGGCTTCGAAGAATTCCAGCAGCTTGGTGCGGGCCCCATCATCGTTCCAGCTTCTGTCCCGGCGAATTATCTCTATGAGTTCCTCGGTGGCCTTTTCCCTGTTGCCGGAGGCATTATACATGATGGCCAGATCCATCCTGGCCTGGTGATCATCGGGGTTGGCCTCGATGCGGGCCTTTATGTCTCCGGTTTCGCCAATTCCCATATCCTGGCGCTCCCTGCTTTCAAGGGCCAGGGCAAGGGCCGTTTTTGCTCCTTCGTAGGCTTCGCCATTCCGGTCGGATTCCCTGACCAGTTCCAGGGTCTGTTCAGCCTGATCAATGGCCCCGGCCATGACAAAGGCCCTCGTCAGGCCGGTAAGGGCCCTTGGGTCCTGGGGCATCTGCTCGAGAATCAGTCCGTAGATGTTTATGGCCTGATCCGCATCATCATTGTCCATGGCCTTTTGTGCCGCGGCCAGGGCCTGTTCGATCTGGGCATGCATGTCGTTTGCCCCGCCGGCCGGGCCCGGGCCGGCATTTGCCGCCATCTGCAACTGTTTCTTGATGAAATTCCTGATCTCGCTTTCCGGCAGGGCTCCCATGAATCCATCAATGGGCTGGCCCCGGAAGAAGGAAAACACCGCCGGAATGGAGCGAACGCCCATTTTCGAGGCCAGTTCCGGGTTTTCGTCAATATTGATCTTGACCAGGCGAACCCTTTCACCTGCTTCGCTGACCGCCTTTTCGATCGTGGGGCCAAGCTGCTTGCAGGGTCCGCACCAGGGAGCCCAGAAATCGACCAGGACCGGAGTTTTGGCTGAAGCCGCTATCACATCATTCTGAAAAGCTGCGGTGGAGCCGTCACGAATGAGTCCGGCATCATTGTCTGCCGGGGTTGACGCCGTGGGGCTGGCGGAAATGGAATTTGGAAAAATATCGTTCATTTTTTTGCCTGAGGGGTCCGGTTGTGCCAATTCGGAACGGAACTGGCAGGTTTCAAGAG
>WFPQ01000138.1 GCA_015487515.1 Hyphomicrobiales bacterium
CACCTGGGCCGCATCGGCCGAGGTGGCCGAGGTCATCTTGTGGACGAAGGCCGGGCCACCCCTGTTGATCATGGCATTGGACAGGACCGTTGCTATGACTTCACGCCTGAGGCGATGGTTCTCTATGGTCTGGGGCTGTTGTCCGGCCAGGCGAGATGGGAAATAGCGGTAAAGCTCCTTGGCTAGGTAGGGATCGTCGGGCACGCTGGAATCAAGCAGCTGTTCGCTAAGGGTGTTCTTTGCATAGGCCAGGAGTATGGAAATTTCCGGCCTGGTGAGGGGGATGGATGATTTAATTCTTTCGGCAATCTGGGCATCATCGGGCAAAAATTCGACAGCCCTGTCCAGTTCGCCGGCACTTTCAAGGGCCTGCATGAGGGCAAACAGGTCAGCGGTTCCATCCATGCCCGCCCGCTGGGCCAGGGAAAGGGCAAGGGTTTGCAGGTAGTTGTTGCGCAGGCAGAGCTCGGCAACCTCGTCGGTCATTTCGGCAAGGAACCGGTTGCGCTGTTCAAGGTCCATGGTGCCGTCGCGCACCAGGGTGCCAAGGGCTATCTTGATATTGACTTCCAGGTCGGAGGAATTGACACCGGCCGAATTGTGAATGGCGTCGGTATCGACAAGGCCTCCACGCAGGGCAAACTCGATGCGGCCGGGCTGGGTTATGCCAAGGTTGGCACCCTCGCCAATGGCCCTGGCCCGCACTTCCTGGGCGGTTATGCGAATTGCATCATTGGCCTTGTCATCGGCATCGGTGTTGGATTCGGTGCTGGCGCGTACATAGGTGCCGATTCCACCAAACCACAAAAGATCGACCCGGGCCCGCAGGATGGCGCTGATTACCTGGTTTGGCGTGTGTTTTTCACCCTTGAGGTCAAGGACCTCAAGGGCCTGCCTGGAAAGGGATATGGATTTTGAGGAGCGGGGATAGATTCCGCCTCCCTCCGAGAGAAGGCCCCTGTCGTAATCCTGCCAGCTGGACCGGTCCAGGCCGAACATTCTCTTGCGTTCCCCGTAGCTTCTGGCGATATCGGGATCGGGGTCGATGAAAATGTCCCGGTGATCAAAGGCGGCAATCAGGCGGGTCTGCCTGGAGAGCAGCATGCCGTTGCCGAAAACATCTCCGGACATGTCACCGACTCCGACAACACTGAAGGGTGAAGTCTGGATGTCCCGGTCCATCTCCCGGAAGTGGCGTTTTACCGCTTCCCAGGCGCCGCGGGCGGTTATGCCCATTTTCTTGTGGTCGTAGCCGGCCGAACCGCCGGAGGCAAAGGCATCGCCAAGCCAGAAACCGCGCTCAAGGGAAATGGCGTTGGCGGTGTCGGAAAACGTGGCGGTGCCCTTGTCTGCTGCCACCACCAGGTAGGGATCGTCCCCATCGCGCCGGTGCAGCATATGGGGGGGGATGATCTGGTCGCCATCAAGATTGTCGGTGACATCGAGCAGGGAGCCGATGAAAATCCTGTAACATTCGGTGCCTTCCCGGACAAAGGTTTCCCGGTCAGGATTCTGGGGCATCTGCTTGGGAACGAAACCGCCCTTTGAGCCAACGGGAACGATGACGGCGTTCTTGGTCATCTGGGCCTTGACCAGACCCAGAATCTCGGTGCGGAAGTCTTCGGGCCGGTCCGACCAGCGCAGGCCGCCGCGGGCAATGGGGCCGCCCCGCAGGTGAATTCCCTCCAGCCGGGGGGAATAGACCGAAATCTCCCGATAGGGCCTTGGGGCCGGCATGCCATCTATGTTCTGGCTGTCAAACTTGATGGCAAGGGCCGGGCGGCGCCGGCCATCCTCGGTGCGCTGGAAAAAGTTGGTGCGCAGGGAGTTTTGTACCAGGTTCAGGATGCTGCGCAATATGCGATCCTCGTCCAGCGAAGTGATTTCCTCCAGTCCGCCGGTGATTTTATCGACCAGGCGCCTGACCTTTTCGTCACGGCTTTCAACGGGTTGTGGATCGTGCAGAATGTAGAACAGTTCCATAAGCCTGGCGCTTATGGCACCCTGGACATTCAGGGAAGCCCAGATATAGCGCTGGGAATAGGGGGTGCCGATCTGGTGCAGGTAGCGGACAAGGGCACGCATTATGGCGATGTCATGCCATTCAAGACCCGCGGTTATGGCAAGGGCGTTAAGACCGTCGCTTTCCGCCTGACCTGTCCAGATGGCCCTGATGGCCCGTTCAAGGCGCGGACTCAAGTCCCTGACATTGATGTCCCGGGCATTTTCAAGCTTCACGTTCATTTCGTGCAGATAGAATTTTTGACCTCCCCTGGGGGTGATCTTGAAGGAATCCTCGTCGATCACGCTGAAACCGAAATATTCCAGCATCGGTACCCGGTTCGAAAGGGGGATGGGGGTAAGGGGATGAAACACTTTCAGGCAAAGTTCATCGGTGGCACTGCCGTCTTTTTCATAAAGGCGCACTGCAATGCCGTGGTCACCGGATATGGACTTTATGACCTCTATGTCCTTCAGGGCATTTGCCGGGGAGTTGTTCGACTGGTAACCGGGGGGAAAGGCGTCGGTATAGGAGGCAACGTCGGACGGATCGGAGGCGATGGAGAGAATGTGGTCGCCGAAGGAACGTACTATCTCGGTAACGTCCTTTTCCATTTCGCTGCGCAGGGGCCTTGGGGTCTTTCCTCCGTTGCGCCCTATTATGTACTGGATGCGTACCATGCCCCCTTCCGGAAAATGGGGATAGTAGGCAGAGACGCGACCATCATATTTGCCGGCAAGGTAGTTGCCTATTTTTGCCCGCAGGTTGGAATCGTAGCGGTCCCTTGGCACGAAAACCAGAATCGAGACAAAATTGTCGAACTGGTCGATGCGGGGCAGAACCCGCACCTGGGGCCGGTCGGGCAGGGCGGCAATGACAGTGGCAAATTCAAAGAGCAGGTTTTCCGAAATCTGGAAAAGTTCTTCACGGGGATAGTTTTCAAGGGCTGCCATCAGGGCCTTGCCGGCATGGCTGTTGGGTTCGAGCCTGGAACGGCGCATGGTTTCTGAAATCTTGCGGCGGATCAGGGGAACCTCTGTGTGGGGGGTGGCAAGGGACATGGAGGTAAAAAGGCCGATTATGCGCAATTCGCCAGACAGTCTGCCGGCCTCGTCATAAATCTTGACGCCGATATAGTCCATGTGGACCCGGCGGTGGACCCGGGCCTGGATATTGGCCTTTGTGACCATTATCGGATCGGATTTCTTGAGAAAGACCATGTGCCGTTCGGTCATTTCCACATATTTTGCCCCATCGCGCAGGAAATAGAACCGGGGGTCCTCCAGAACGCCGAGACCGCCATCCTTTACGGGTTCGAGATGGGCGTTTTCATCCCCGTTCACGAGCCGGTATTCGCGCATGCCCAGGAAGGTGAAATTGTGATCGGCCAGCCAGGCAAGAAAATGCAGGGTTTCGGCCAGAACCTGGGGGGGGATGTCCGGCGGGTTCTGCCGGTATGAATGGACCAGGGTCCGCAATTTTTCGAGCATCGGCCGCCAGCCGCGAACGGCGCGGCGAACCTCGAGCAGAACTTCGTCTATTTCCGCATAGAGCTCGGCCAGCCTGACTTCGTCGCTGATGGGGTCAATGTGAACCTGGAGAAAGCTTTCAAAGGAGGAGTCCTTTTTGGCTTCTGGCAGTATTTTCCAGGGGGAGGAGGTCTTGTCGATGGGGATTATGGGGTGGATGAACATGCGGATGGAGCCGCCCTTTGCCCGGATGGCGGCCAGTGTGGAATCCACGAGAAAGGGCATGTCGGTAATAAAAATGTCGATTATCTGTACACCCCGGGGGTCCTTTTCGTCCGGTTTCCAGATGTGAATCAGGTGGTCCGAAGCACTTCTTTTAGAAAAACGGGCAAAGGAGTGGGTCAGAATCCGTTCATATTGTTCCGGGGAGTAGAGATGGATATCCTCATCATCGATTGCCGAAATCGCGTGGGAATAAAAATCGGCAAGTCCGGGATCGGACTGGCGCAGTTTTTCAGCCTGTTTCAGGGCCGCTCCCCGAAGCTTTCTGGTGTTTTCCTGTGTCGACATGATGGCCTCTCGCACATTTTCGAATCACCCTTATCAGGCAAGATTTGCACTCAAGGTGGCAAAATGTCCATCAGCCAGTTTTCCCTTGGGGAAATCACCGATGAATCTTCCTTGAAATTTTCACCCTGCGCAACTAAAACCCAAGCAGGATTAAAATCCAGGCGGCATGCAGGTCCTGGAATCTTGCAGGAATGGAAGCCGACCCGACAAGAATGGAAGCCGACATCAGATGAGCGCCACCACCCTTTACGACAAAATCTGGAATGATCACCTGGTCGCCGAGAATGATGATGGCACTTCGCTGCTTTATATCGACAGGCACCTGGTGCACGAGGTCACTTCTCCCCAGGCTTTCGAAGGGCTAAGAATGGCCGGACGCAAGGTCAGGAATCCGCAGCGCACGCTGGCGGTGGTGGATCACAATGTTCCGACCACCGATCGTTCAAGGGGCATCCAGGACCCCGAGAGTGCCTTGCAGGTGGAAACGATGGCCAGGAACGCGGCCGAATTCGGGGTGGAATATTTCAACGAAATGGATCCCAGGCAGGGGGTTGTGCACATTGTCGGGCCGGAACAGGGCTTTACCCTGCCGGGCATGACGATCGTCTGCGGAGACAGCCATACCTCGACTCACGGGGCCTTTGGGGCGCTGGCCCATGGCATTGGCACCTCTGAAGTCGAACATGTGCTGGCAACCCAGACCCTGATCCAGTCAAAGGCCAAGAACATGCGGGTCGTGGTCAATGGGCGGCTTCCAGAGGGAGTAAGCGCCAAGGACATGATATTGGCCATAATCGGGGAAATCGGCACGGCAGGGGGAACCGGCCACGTGATAGAATTTGCCGGGGAGGCCGTGACTGACCTGTCGATGGAAGGGCGCATGACCGTGTGCAACATGACCATCGAGGCCGGGGCCAGGGCCGGATTGATTGCCCCGGATGAAAAGACCTTCGATTATGTCAGGGGCCGGCCCAGGGCTCCGAAGGGAGAAGAGCTGGAACGGGCATTGACGTATTGGAGAACCCTGGTCAGCGATGATGATGCCGAATTTGACAGGGAGGTCTTTCTTGATGCGGACAATCTGCCTCCCATAGTCACCTGGGGCTCTTCCCCCGAGGACGTGGTTTCGATTTCGGGGGTGGTGCCCGACCCGGAGCAGATCGAGGATCCGAGCCGCAGGGAATCCAAACGAAGGGCCCTGGAATATATGGGCCTGAAGGCGGGAGAAAAAATTTCTGACATCGCGATCGACCGGGTCTTTCTCGGCTCTTGTACGAACGGACGCATCGAGGACCTGCGGGCGGCGGCAAGCATGATCGGTGACAACAGGGTCAGGGAAGGAGTCAGTGCCATGGTGGTTCCCGGCTCCGGCCTGGTCAAGAGGCAGGCCGAGGAAGAGGGCCTGGACAGGATTTTCATCAATGCGGGATTCGAATGGCGGGAGCCGGGATGTTCCATGTGTCTGGCCA
>WFPQ01000139.1 GCA_015487515.1 Hyphomicrobiales bacterium
CTATAATGCCAGTGATTCCTATGCCCTGGCGGTGGCCCATCTGAGCGATCGTCTGAGGGGAGCGGGGCCGTTGATATCCGACTGGCCCAGGCAGGCCCGGTTTCCCAATCGGGAGCAACGCATGCTCATCCAGCAGAAACTGGCCGGGCTTGGATATTACGGGGGGCGGATTGACGGGTTCATCGGACCTCTTACCCGGGCGGCCTACCAGAAATTTCAGATGTCGCAAGGCCTGGTACCGGATGGATTCGTTACCCTTGAAGCGCTGGAGCTTTTGGGTCCATAAGGAAACGTGTAAAAAATACGCAGAAACATGAAAGTGCAGATGATGGGCGCAAGGGTCGGGAGCGGGGGCAAAGAGCAGGATGGCGAAATCCCGGGCGGACAGGCTCTGGATCTTTCCGGCGGGTCGTTCTGCATTTTGCCGCTACTGTTTTTCCTGGCTTTCCTGCTGGCATTCACTGGTGGTTCCGGCGCGGTCATGGGGCAGGTGCCGGGTGGACAGAATTCCGTGGAAGTTGCCCAATCGCGCACATTGTTCGACCTGTTGTTCGGCCCGAGGGAAGAGCCGGCTCCCAACCGGGTCAGGCGCACCCCGGCTCCGGTTCCCCATGTGGACGTTCCCCAGGCGGTGACCCCGGCAGAGACTGAAGGGACAGGCCCGGAGGCGGTGGAAAAAAATGAAAATGCAACCAGGCTCGCGGTTTTCGGGGATTCCATGGCCATTGACCTGGCCAAGGCTTTTCAGCGTGAATTCCGTGAGGATCCGAACCTGGTGGTGGTGGGGCGCGGGGTTGGCTCGTCCGGGCTTGTGCGCCGGGATTTTTATGATTGGAACGCGGCATTGAAAGAGGAAATAGCTGCCGACAGCTTTGACCTGGCGGTGGTCATGATCGGGATAAATGACCGCCAGCCCATAGGGCAGGCAAGGCCGCTTTCCGATGAATGGAAAGCGCTTTACAGGCAACGGGTCGATGAATTCCTGCAACAGTTGCGCTCGGCAGGAAAACCGGTGATCTGGGTGGGCCTGCCTCCCATGCGCTCAGCAAACTTCTCCAGCCAGATAAGTGAGATAAGTTCCATCCACCGGCTGGCCGCAATTGCGGGAGGGGTGGAATTTGTCGATATCTACGAGCGCTTTGCCGATATTGAGGGGCGTTATTCGTTGCGGGGGCCCAACCTGAAGGGGGAGGATGTCATAATGCGCAAGAATGACGGCATACATTTTTCGGCCGCCGGCTCCGACAAGCTGGCATTTTACATAAATCAGGTCATGCGCAATTATTACCGGGGAGGGACCATTAGCGTTGCGGTGGCCGACCCGCTGGAGGGGACCGATGCCATGAACATGGTTCGTCCTCCCTTTCAGGGCAATGGCCAGTTCAGGCTTTTGCAGGTGGCCGGAGCGGTGGAACAGCTTTCAGGCGAGCCGGAGCGGGCCGATGAACTGGTGCTGGCTCCAGCGGCGGGAACGGAACCGGATCCCATGGATATCAGGCTGCTGGTCCAGGCACCGGAGGGAAGGGCCGATGATTTCTGGGTCGGGGTCAGGCCGGATATTGCGACAGAAGAAACGCAGCCGGTTCCCCGGTAGGAACCGGGACGAACCTGGGGCCGCGGGAGTTGCTGGCCCTTTTTTCGTGCCATAATGATTCTTGCGTGTCTGTGAATGATCATCCGGGCAGGTTGGAACTGCCCATCAGGTACATGTCAACGGCCCTGGCCGCCTGGCGCCCTTCGCGAATGGCCCAGACCACCAGGGACTGGCCGCGGCGCATGTCGCCGGCGCAAAAGACCTTTTCGTGGGAGGTCTTGTAGTGCTCGGTATCTGCAAGGACATTGCCGCGGGGGTCAAGTTCAACGCCGATATCTTCAAGCAGGCCCTGGTGGATCGGGGAAACGAAACCCATGGCCAGCAATACCAGGTCGGCCTTAAGGGAAAACTCGCTGCCCTTGACGGGGTTGAATTTTTCATCGACCCGTACGCAGTCAAGTCCGCTGACATGGCCGGATTTGCCCCTGAAGGCCCGGGTCATCACCGAAAATTCGCGGGTGGCCCCCTCGTCGTGGGAAGAAGAGGTGCGCAATTTCAATGGCCAGTTGGGCCAGGTGAGCAGCTTGTCTTCTTTTTGGGGGGGCATGGGCATGATTTCCAGCTGGGTGACGCTGAGGGCCCCCTGGCGAATGGAGGTTCCGATGCAGTCGGAGCCGGTATCGCCACCCCCGATCACCACCACGTGTTTACCCGAGGCCAGAACAGGTTCGGCATCACCGATGGGCTCGCCGGAAACCCGGCGGTTCTGCTGGGGCAGAAAATCCATGGCAAAATGGATGCCGGAAAGGTCTCGCCCTTCTATTTCGAGATCTCGGGGTTTCTCGGCACCTCCGGTAAGAACCACGGCATCATATTTTTTGAGCAGTTTCCTGGCGCTGATATCAATACCGGCGCGGGTGTTGCAGATGAACTTGACCCCTTCCATTTCCATCTGGGCAACTCGCTGATCAATATGATGTTTTTCCATCTTGAAATCGGGAATGCCATAGCGCAGCAGGCCACCGGCCTTGGCATTTTTTTCAATCAGGTGCACCTTGTGGCCAACCCTTGCAAGTTGCTGGGCACAGGCCATGCC
>WFPQ01000140.1 GCA_015487515.1 Hyphomicrobiales bacterium
AGTATGCAGAAGGGTATCCGGGCCGCCGTTATTACGGGGGCTGCCAATATGTGGATATCGTGGAGACCCTTGCAATCGAGCGGGCCAAAAAACTGTTCGGGGCCGAATTTGTCAACGTGCAGCCCAATTCGGGATCGCAGGCCAACCAGGCGGTTTTCCTGGCCCTGTTGCAGCCCGGCGATACCTTCATGGGGCTTGACCTGAGATCCGGCGGTCACCTTACCCATGGTTCCCCGGTCAATGTTTCTGGCAAATGGTTCAACGTGGTTTCCTACGATGTGCGCCGCGATGATCACCTGATCGACATGGACGAGGTAGAGGCGGCCGCAAGGAAACACCGGCCAAAACTTATCATCGCCGGCGGCTCGGCCTATTCCCGGGAATGGGACTTTGCCCGGTTCCGCCGGATTGCCGACGAAATTGGGGCCTATCTGATGGTTGACATGGCCCATATTGCCGGACTGGTTGCCGGGGGGGTTCATTCTTCGCCCGTTCCCCACGCCCATGTCACCACCACCACCACCCACAAGACCCTGCGCGGTCCCCGCGGCGGCATGATCCTGTGCAACGATGCCGAGATTGCCAGGAAGATAAATTCGGCGGTTTTCCCCGGCATGCAGGGTGGGCCGTTGATGCATGTCATCGCCGCCAAGGCGGTGGCCCTTGGAGAAGCCCTTAGCGATGATTTCAGGCTCTATGCCTCCCGGGTGGTCCAGAACGCCAGGGCCCTTGCCGCCTCCCTTGCCGCTAATGGTCTTGATGTGGTTTCTGGCGGCACCGACAATCACTTGCTGCTGGTTGATCTGCGCCGCAAGAATGTTACCGGAAAACGGGCCGAGGCCGGCCTTGGGCGGGCTTTCATCACCTGCAACAAGAACGGGATTCCCTTTGACCCCGAAAAGCCCTTTGTTACTTCCGGCATCAGGCTTGGCAGTCCGGCTGCGACCACCAGGGGTTTTGGGGTTGAGGAATTTACCAGGATCGGCGAAATGATTGTCGAGGTTCTCGATGGGCTGGGCCAGGTTGAAATTGACATGCCCAATGAAACAGTGGAAGCAAGGGTCAAACAGCAGGTCCTGGCCATGACCGGCAGTTTTCCCATATACCCCCGTTGACCCTGAAATTCTGGACACTAAGACATGCGCTGCCCCTATTGTTCAAATCTTGATACGCAGGTCAAGGATTCAAGGCCCACCGAGGATTCCAATGCCATCCGGCGCCGCCGTATATGTGCCGATTGCGGGGGTCGCTTCACCACCTTTGAGCGGGTGCAGTTGCGGGACCTGGTGGTGATCAAGAAATCCGGCCGCAAGGTTCTGTTCGAGCGTGAGAAACTGGCCAGGAGCATCAAGACCGCCCTGAGAAAGCGTTCCGTGGAAGGCGAAAGGGTAGAGCGCATGATTTCTGGCATAGTTCGCCAGCTCGAAAGCCTTGGCGAGACAGAGATAGCTTCCGAGCAGATCGGCTCCTATGTCATGGAGGGGCTGAAGGGACTGGACGACGTGGCCTTTGTGCGCTTTGCCTCCGTTTACAAGAATTTTTCTGCCGCCGAGGACTTCTTGTCCTTTCTGGCTGATTTGAACAAGGACGAAAACCCCTGAATGCCACTTGCTTTGGGGCCGGGCTGCAGGCGATCATTATCATTCCTGATCACTCTTTTGCCACGGCAATGCTCCAGCGGGGTGACTTCGGGATGACTTGATCGAACTCTTTTGTCCGGACAGCGGTTTTGGTGCCTGGGTATTTGGTTTTTTGATCTGCGAAGAATTGGAATTATGAGCAAAGAAACCGACAGATCCGCCAGCAGGCGGCAAGACGCTGCAAGACCCTGCGCCAACCAGCGCGGAGCCGCCCGCCTTGCGGCGGTACAGGCCCTTTACCAGATGGATATTGGCGGGGCAGATTTGAAGGACGTCCTTGAGCAGTTCGATCACCGCCGGGCCGGGCATGAGTTTGACGGGGAACAATATCTGCCGGCAGACGTGGATTTTTTGCGCCAGATAGTCTCTGGCGTGCTTGAAAAGCAGCTCACGATCGACCCGCTGCTCGAGAATGGACTTAGCAGGGACTGGCACCTGTCAAAGATTGATTCCACCCTGCGCGCCATTCTTCGTGCCGCGGCCTTTGAACTGGTTTTCAGGCGCGACATACCTTCCAGGGTTGTAATAAGCGAATATCTGGACGTGGCCTCGGCCTTTTTTGAAGGAGAGGTTCCGGGCATGGTCAATGCGGTTCTGGACGGGATTGCAAGGGACTTGCCCGAAATGTCCTGATTTGATTCAGTCTGGTTTTCTGGTTTTACAGGATGACCCCTGGCTGCCAGGTTTGATTGCCCATATGCCTTTTTGATGCAGGCAGGGCACAGGAAAAAGGTATTTTGCCATGGCCCGATTCAGTTCCACGACAATTAGGAACATAGTCCTGCTGTCCCTGACACAGGCTCTTAACGGTTCCAACCAGGGAATCGTGCTGGCGGTCGGGGCTCTTGCCGGGGCCAGCCTTGCGCCGGATCCGGTTCTGGCCACCCTGCCGATCACCATAATGATCCTGGGCCTGGCCCTTAACGCGATTCCGGCCACCTACATAATTCACCGCTACAAGCGGAAGACCGGTTTCATGTTCGGGGCCCTGCTGGCCATGCTGGCGGGATTTTCGGCCAGCTATGCCATAGCGGTTTCCAGTTTTTTGGTGTTCTGCATAGCCCTGGGATTTGTGGGAGCTTCTGCTTCCTTTGCCCAGCAATATCGTTTTGCCGCTGCCGACAGTGTCGGGGAAGAATGGAAGCCAAGGGCCATTTCATTCGTTCTGCTTGGTGGTGTCTTTGCCGGCTTTCTCGGCCCCAATC
>WFPQ01000141.1 GCA_015487515.1 Hyphomicrobiales bacterium
GAAATCGACATGTCCGGTTTTGGAGATGCCATAGTGGTTTATATCGGCTCCCATGGCGATGCCGGGGCCCACAGGGCCGATGTCATTCTGCCGGGGGCCGCCTATTCGGAAAAGTCGGCAACCTATGTCAATACGGAGGGGCGTGTCCAGATCAGCACCCGGGCCACTTTCCCTCCCGGAGAAGCGAAGGAAGACTGGGCCATTATCAGGGCCTTGTCGGGATATCTCAAGAATCCGCTTCCATTTGATTCCCTTTTTGAACTGCGCGAGGAACTTTACCGGGAGCACCCGGCCATGGCGCGGGCCGGCCACGTGGAGCCGGGAAGCGCAGAGGCCCTTGTGAAGCTGGCAAAACCCGTTGCCAGCCCTGCCCGGGCGGATTTTTCTTCCCCGGTCGGCGAATTCTTCCTTACCAATCCGATCGCCAGGGCTTCTGCGGTCATGGGCGAATGTGCCCGGATGGCATCTGGCGTTCTGAAGGCAGCGGAGTAGTGCGATGATTGAATGGTTACTTATGGCTGCCGACTACCTGTTCGGCATTCCGATTCTGGGCTGGGGCGCAACGGTTGGCATTGTATGGAAATCATTGCTGATGCTGATCCTGCTTCTGGTGATCACCGCCTATATCCTGCTGGCCGATCGCAAGATCTGGGCTGCGGTGCAGATGCGGCGCGGTCCCAACGTGGTTGGCGCCTTTGGCCTGTTGCAAAGTTTTGCCGATCTGCTCAAGTTCGTCTTCAAGGAGCCCCTGATACCGGCCGGTGCCGACAAGGTCGTGTTTTTGCTGGCTCCCCTGGTCACGGTTCTGCTTTCTCTCGTGGCCTGGGTCGTCATTCCCGTTGACGAGGGCTGGGCCCTGGCCGATATCAATGTGGGCGTACTCTACATTTTTGCCATTTCCTCCCTCGGGGTCTATGGAATCATCATGGGTGGCTGGGCCTCCAATTCCAAATATCCGTTTCTCGGCTCCCTGCGTTCGGCAGCGCAGATGGTTTCCTACGAGGTTTCCATAGGTTTTGTCATCGTCACCGTATTGCTGGTGGTTGGCTCGCTCAACCTTACCGATATCGTCATGGCTCAAAAGGAAATGGGCCTTGCCTATGCCCTTGGGGTTCCATGGATGAATTTTCTCAACTGGTTTTTCATCCCCCTGTTTCCCATGTTCATAATCTTTTTCATCTCGGCCCTGGCCGAAACCAATCGCCCCCCCTTTGATCTTCCAGAGGCCGAGAGCGAACTGGTTGCCGGGTTCATGGTGGAATATGGCTCCACCCCTTACATGATGTTCATGCTGGGGGAATATCTTGCCATCATGTTGATGTGTGCCATGACGGTGATCCTTTTTCTGGGAGGCTGGGCGGCTCCTTTGGAAATTGCGCCTTTCACATGGATTCCCGGAGTGGTCTGGTTTACCCTGAAATCCGTTCTGGTATTTTTCATGTTTGCCATGGTCAAGGCGTTCGTGCCCCGTTACCGCTATGACCAGTTGATGCGCCTGGGCTGGAAGGTGTTCCTGCCTATTTCCATTTTCATGATCGTTGCAGTTGCCTTTGTCCTGAAGCTCACCGGCTGGGGCTGGAACGGTGGAATTGCTTGAGGAAAACAGATATGAACCGCACGTTGCAATTTTTCAATTCTCTGCTGCTAAGGGAATTTGTCGGTGCCTTTTTTCTGTCCCTGCGCTGGTTTTTTGCCCCCAAGGCGACCATAAACTATCCGTTCGAGAAGGGGCCGGTTTCTCCCCGTTTTCGCGGCGAGCACGCCCTCAGGCGCTATCCCAATGGCGAAGAACGCTGCATTGCCTGCAAATTGTGCGAGGCCATCTGTCCCGCCCAGGCCATAACCATAGAGGCCGGGCCGCGCCAGAATGATGGCACCAGGCGCACCATTCGCTATGACATAGACATGGTCAAATGCATCTATTGCGGTTTTTGCCAGGAGGCCTGCCCGGTGGATGCAATCGTTGAGGGGCCAAATTTCGAATTTGCCACCGAAACCCGTGAAGAGCTTTATTTCTCCAAGGAAAGACTGCTTGCCAACGGTGATCGCTGGGAGAGGGAACTGGCCCGGAACATAGAGATGGATGCCCCTTACAGGTAAGGGGGCAGGGCCGGGACGGCGCACGGTTTTCGGCTCTGCCCGGGTCGCATGAACAGATTTGAGGGCGGGCCATGACAGGCAGGCCGCTGGAATGGAAAAACACATGTGCCGTATCGAGACGGGCGCAGGAACGGATAAGGGAACGGATAAGGGAATGGGCAGGGCAATGTACATGGGAACGGGGAGAAAAGAATGACTTTGCCGGTATTTTTCTTCTACATGTTTGCGGCGATCATGGTTGCTTCGGCAGTGATGGTTATTTCTTCGCGCAATCCCGTTCATTCGGTGTTGTTTCTCATTTTGGCCTTTTTGAACGCGGCCGGAATTTTCATGCTGGCTGGGGCTGAGTTTTTGGCCCTTATCCTGGTAATCGTCTACGTGGGAGCGGTCATGGTCCTGTTCCTGTTCGTGGTGATGATGCTGGACGTGGATTTTGCCGAGCTCAAGAAAGGCATCCTGCAATACATGCCCATGGGAATTGTAGTCGGGCTTGTTTTTCTGCTTGAACTGCTTCTTGTGGCTGGTTCGGCCTTTGTTTCTCCGCAACTGGCTGCTGGCAGCGCCATGCCCATTGCTTCCGGCATTTCAAACACCCAGGCCCTGGGCGAGGTGCTTTAC
>WFPQ01000142.1 GCA_015487515.1 Hyphomicrobiales bacterium
CCTTCAAATTCATGATGAGCCTGCCGCAAGCTCTCCGGACCCCTGCGCTGCAGACGGGCCGGAGGGAAATTGCTGCACCAGGGCAAAAAGCAGCTTTTCAAACTTTCTTGCGCAAATTGCAGCGACATTCCTGGTCTGGTCATGGCTTATTTCCTCGTCGGCCAGGCCGGCCCCCATGTTGGTTATGCCAGAACAGGCCCAGACCCTGAACCCGAGCATCCGGGCGATTATCACCTCTGGCGCCGTGGACATGCCAACCGAATTCGCTCCAAGGGCAATGGCCATTCTTATCTCCGCCACGGTTTCAAATGATGGTCCGGAATACCAAAGATATACCCCCTGTTTAAGGGTAAAGCCAAGCTTTGTGGCCAGGGATATGGAAATTTCCCTCAAGGCGGGATCATAGGCATCAACCATGTTGACAAAACGCCTATCGGTCGCCTCGCCTATCAGGGGGTTAATTCCGGCATAATTGATATGATCCCTTATCAGCATCAGGTCTCCAGGCCTTACCTGCTCATCCAGCGAACCGGCGGAATTGGTAAGAAACAGGGTCGTTGCGCCAAGGTCATGCATGGTTTCAAGGGCCGGGCGCATGGCATCGGCATTACCGTGCTCGTAATAATGCTCGCGCCCCGAAAGAATTGCAACATGCCGACCGCCAAGCCTGCCAATCAACAAATCACTGCCATGGCCGCTAACGCCCGCAGAACTGCGGCCGAACCCGGGAAAACCCGGCAGTTCCGAATAGGGGAGAACCGTTTTTTCGCTCAGCAGGCCGGCAATGGAGGAAAGACCTGAGCCCAGCACGATGGCCGCTTCGATCTTTTCATCGCCTATTTCCGAACGGATGATTCTTGTGGCTCGCATTCATTCCCCCCTGGTATTCTCCTGCAGAAATTGTGGCCCGAACGAATGGGGGAGCAATTCTGCAATGGTGGTTAAAAGCGGCTCGCCCCCATCAAGCCCGGCACAGATGACAATCACGGAAGGAGCGGCAAATTCACGGATTCGCTGACGACAGCCTCCGCAGGGAGTTACCGGGACCCGGCCCGGCCCAATGGTCAGGACCTTGCGAATACGCCTTGCTCCGCCGGCCAGCATTGCCGATATGGCCGAAGCCTCGGCACAATTGCCCAAGGGATAGGCGGCGTTTTCCACGTTGCAGCCGGAATAGATCCTGCCGTCATCGCCCAGAATCGCCGCCCCGACCGAAAAGCCGGAATAGGGAGCATGGGCAAACTCAAGGGCCTTTCGCGCCGCTTCGAACAGTTCCAGATCCATGCCGTCCATGGCTCTTCTCCAAACAGAACAATGGGACCCGGTGCTCCGGTAAAAATATCCCAGTCATGATATCACTGCCCGGAACAGGCCAGGCCGGACAGGTCAGAACCCTTGATGCCGCCTGCCTAGCGCTCCTTGACATAGGGAATGCCACCGGCCTTGGGACCAACCGCCTTGCCAATGAACCCGGCCAGAAGAACCACGGTAAGAACATAGGGCAATGCCTGGATCAACTGTACCGGAACCTCGCCGATCATGGGCAGTTCAACCCCCTGGAGGCGGATCTGCAGGGCATCAAGAAAACCGAACAAAAGAGTGGCAAACAGGGCACGAATGGGCATCCACTTGGCAAATATCAGGGCGGCAAGAGCAATGAAACCCTTGCCGGCGGTCATGTTGTTGCCAAATCCGGCCGACTGGGCCGTGGCCAGATAGGCCCCGGCAATGCCGCACAGAACCCCGGTTATCAACACCGCCTTGAAACGCATCAGGTTGACATTGATCCCGGCCGTATCCACCGCCTTGGGGTTTTCTCCAGATGCCCGCAGGCGCAGGCCGAAACGGGTGTGAAACAATATGTAATAGGTAAGAGGTACTGCGGCAAAGGCCACGTAAACCAGTATATTATGGCCGGAAATCAATTCGGAATAGATGGGCCCGATAATGGGAATCCCGGCAAGTTCGGCCGCAAACGGAAGCTCGATACCATTGAAACGGGCATCACCGGCCAGGGCCGGGGTGCGGCCACCCTGGCGAAACCAGGTCTGGCCCAAAAGGGTAGTGAGCCCGGCGGCAAGAAAATTTATCGCCACCCCGGAAATTATCTGATTGCCACGAAAGGTGATTGAGGCAACCCCGTGGATCAGGGAAAATATTATGGATACCCCTATACCGGCCGCCAGGCCATAAAGGGCCGAGCCGGTAAGGGCGGCAACGGTTGCCGCCGCAAAGGCCCCGGCCAGCATCTTGCCTTCCAGACCGATGTCAAAAATACCGGCCCGCTCGGAATAAAGGCCGGCCAGGCAGGCCAGCAACAGGGGAACCGTAAGGCGAACGGAGGAATCCAGCAAAAAAATAGAAGCGTTGAAAAATTCCATCTGCCCCACCTATTCCTTTGACTTTGCGTAAGAAGCAACGCCAGTGCCCCTGTCATCCGGCTTTTCCTGCACATCCCTGCCGGCCGAAGACCTGTTGAGTTCGACAAGTCCGAACAGGGTTTCCAGCGGACCGCGGAACAGGCCTTCCATGGCGCCGGTGAACAGGATGACCAGGGCCTGAATGACCACGATCATCTCGCGGGTGACGGCAGGCATCATGAAAGCAAGTTCCTGCCCGCCCTGGTAAAGGGCACCGAACAATATGGCAGAAAGCCCGATGCCGATGGGGTGATTACGCCCCATCAGTCCAACGGCAATCCCCACGAAACCATAACCAAAAACGAAATCAAGAACCAGGCGACCCTGGACACCGAGCACCTCGTTAAGGGCAATCATCGAGGCCATGGCCCCGGCAATGGTCATGGAAATCATCACGACCGCCGAATTGGAAATGCCTGCATAATGGGCCGCATCGGGATTCTTGCCAAGGGTGCGGATCTTGTAACCCAGACCGGTGCGCCACAACAGGACATAGGTGAATATCAGGGCGGCAATGGCCACGAACAACATCACGTTGACCGGGGCAAACCCAAAGAAATCCCAGAATTCGCGCAACTGGGGCATCTTGCCGGCATTGACCACGGAAGCACTTTCGGGAGCCATGTTGTCGGGCTGCTTGAGCACGTTATTCAGCAGGTAAACCATGATCGCGGCAGCGATGAAGTTGAACATGATGGTGGTAATGACCACGTGCGAACCGCGCTTGGCGGCCAGGTAGCCGGGAACAAAGCCCCAAAAACCACCAATGGCCGCAGCAGCCAGCATGGCCAGGGGCATGACCAGGAGCCAGTGGGTCTGATCCAGAAAAAGTGCCACCAGAATGGCACCAAGCCCGGCAATATAGGCCTGCCCTTCGGCACCGATGTTGAACTGGCCCGCATGGGAAGCTATGGCAAAGGCCAGGCCGGCAAAGACAAAGTTGGTGGCAAAATGAAGAGTATAGCCGATACCCTCGCCATAGCCAAAGGCTCCAAACAGCAATATCTGCACCGCTTCGAGGGGATTCTCGCCAATCATCAGCACCACGAGACCGGAAACCAGAAAAGCCAGGATGAGATTAAGGGCCGGAATCAGGATCAGATCGGCCCAGCGGGGCAAGGGCTTGCGAACGCTCATTCGGCACGCTCCTGTTCATTGTCGTGGCTCGTGGCCCTTTCGGACGGGTTCCTGATGCCGGCCATCAGCAGACCGAGTTCGGATTCGGTTGCACTGGCCGGGTCGGCCTCGCCAACGATATGGCCATCGAACATCACCAGAATCCTGTCGGAAAGGGAGCGGATCTCGTCCAGCTCCACCGAAACCAGAAGTATGGCCTTGCCCGCATCACGCATGGCAATTATCTGGTTGTGGATGAATTCTATGGCCCCGATATCAACTCCACGGGTGGGCTGGCCGATCACCAGCACGTCCGGGTCCGAACTCATCTCGCGGGCCAGAACGATCTTTTGCTGGTTGCCCCCGGAAAAATTGGCGGTCTTGAGGCGGTTGTTGGCCGGACGAATATCATATTTCCTGATGTGGGCCATGGCCTCGTCCTGGGCCGCCTCGATGGACAAGAACATGCCCCGGGCATATTTTTCATCGTCCTGGTAACCCAGAATGGCATTTTCCCACTGTTCGAATTCCACGACCAGGCCGGCCTCCTGGCGATCTTCGGGCACATGGGCCAGCCCGAGTTTCCTGACCAGAGCGCCACCGGCATCGCCGGAAATTTTTACTTCATTGCCCTTGATAATCAATTGACCGCCCGAAGCGGCCCGCATGCCGGTAACGGCTTCCAGCAAGTCAGACTGCCCGTTTCCGGCAACCCCGGCAATGCCGACGATCTCCCCGGCCCTGACTTCAATGTCAACGCCCTTTACCCTTGTTACCCCCATGTCGTCCTTTACCCGGAGATCCGAAACCTCCAGAAGGACATCGCCGGGGCTGGCCGGCCCCTTTTCGACCCGGAGCAAAACCCGGCGACCAACCATGAGTTCGGCCAGTTCAGACGGATCGGTCTCCTTCGTGCCAAGGGTTTTTACCATGGCCCCCTGGCGCATGACCGAAACATCATCGGTTATGGCCATGATCTCGCGCAGCTTGTGGGTAATCAGGATTATGGTCTTGCCCTGGTCGCGCAGGGTTTCAAGCACCTTGAACAGATGATCGGCCTCAGACGGAGTAAGAACCCCGGTCGGCTC
>WFPQ01000143.1 GCA_015487515.1 Hyphomicrobiales bacterium
GCTTTGAATGACCAGCAGACAGCCAATGATAGCACCATCAGTTCTTTCCGCCGATTTTTCAAGGCTGGGCGAAGAGGTCATGGCCATCGACAGGGCCGGATGCGACTGGATTCACGTGGATGTCATGGACGGCCATTTCGTTCCGAACATTTCCTTTGGTCCGCTGATCGTAAAGGCCATTCGCCCCCTTACGCAAAAGACACTTGATGTGCACCTGATGATCGAGCCGGCCGATCCGTATCTTGCCGATTTCGCCAATGCCGGGGCCGACGTGATCTCCATCCATATTGAAGCCTGCAAACACCTTCACCTCTCCCTGCAGACCATTCGCGGCCTGGGCAAGAAGGCCGGCGTGGTTCTCAATCCTGCAACCCCGGTCTCCATGCTGGAAAATGTCATGGATCATGTGGACCTGATCCTGATCATGAGCGTCAATCCGGGCTGGGGGGGACAGAAATTCATCCCCGAATCCCTTGAAAAGCTGCGCCAGGCAAAAAAGCTCATCGGGAACCGGAACATAGTGCTGGAGATCGACGGCGGCGTCACTGCAGAAAATGCCGCCGGGATTGCCGCGGCCGGCGCCAGCGTCCTGGTGGCCGGCTCTTCGGTTTACAAGGGCAACGATCCCGCAACCTATGCCCCGCGAATCAAGGCCATCCGCGACGCCGCCCTGTCGGCACTGTGATATTGTGGCAGATGTTCTGCCTTTGCCCCCCGTCCGATTAACCGAATTTTCCAAACGATGGAGTCCAGCCCCATGATCGAACGATATTCCCGCCCCGAAATGACTGCCATCTGGTCACCCCAGAGCAAGTTCCGCATCTGGTTCGAAATAGAGGCCCACGGAGCCAGCGCCCAGGCTGAACTTGGCGTGGTTCCAACGGAGGCGGCCGAAATCATATGGGAAAGGGGCAACGAGGCCGTTTTCGACGTGGAACGCATCGAGCAGATCGAAAGCGAGGTCAAGCACGATGTCATTGCCTTCCTTACCCACCTTTCCGAAATAGTCGGCCGGGAAGCCCGCTTCGTCCACCAGGGCATGACCTCGTCCGACGTTCTTGACACCACTCTTGCCGTCCAGCTTTCCCGGGCTTCTGACCTTTTGCTCCATGGTCTGGACCGCCTGCTGGCAGCCCTGGAACGGCGCGCCCTTGAACACAGGAACACCATCACCATCGGCCGCAGCCACGCCATCCATGCCGAACCGACCACCTTTGGCATAAAGCTGGCCCTGGCCCATGCGGAATTCTCCCGCAATCGCGAACGCCTGGTCTCGGCCCGCAAACAGATAGCCACCTGCGCCATTTCCGGGGCGGTCGGCACCTTTGCCAACATCGACCCTTACGTGGAGGAATATGTGGCAAAAAAAATGGGACTTGCCATCGAGCCGGTTTCCACCCAGGTAATCCCCCGCGATCGCCACGCCATGTTTTTTGCCACCCTTGGGGTTATCGCTTCTTCCATCGAGCGCCTGGCCACCGAAATCCGCCATCTTCAGCGCACCGAGGTCCTTGAGGTGGAGGAATTTTTCTCAAAAGGGCAAAAAGGCTCCTCGGCCATGCCCCACAAGCGCAACCCGGTTCTGACCGAAAACCTGACCGGGCTGGCACGGCTGGTGCGCGGCATGGTCATTCCGGCCATGGAAAACGTGGCCCTCTGGCACGAACGCGACATTTCCCACTCCTCGGTCGAAAGAATGATCGGCCCCGATGCAACCATAACCCTTGATTTTGCCATTCACCGTCTTGCAAATGTCATCGAAAACCTTCTGGTCTACCCCGATAACATGGCCAGGAACCTAGAACTGCTCGGCGGGCTGCACAACTCCCAGCGGGTCCTGCTGGCCCTGACCCAGGCCGGCATGAGCCGGGAACAAAGCTATGCGGCAGTGCAGCGCAATGCCATGAAGGTATGGAATATCAATGGCGACAGAACCGGAAAATTTGCCCGGTTCCTCAAGGAAGACAAAGAAGTGGCCGCAGTTCTGACACCGGAACAGATAGACGGCATGTTTGACGAAGGCTATCACCTCAAACACGTCGATACCATATTTGAAAGGGTGTTCGGAAAATAAAGTCAGGCCCGCGGCCGCCCCTTCTGACCACAAGGCCCCCGAACTAAAAAACCCGGCACCATGACCAGGGCCGGGTTTTCCATGTTTATCGGGTTTTCATGTCCACAATGATCCGGAAATTTCAGGGCCTCATGCCAGGACCGCGCCCCCGGCGCCTTTCCGCACCGCCCACCTTCATTACGGGGCTTCCGGTATCACGATGCTTCCGGTTACGGCATTTTACATGAACATATCCGTGGCAGCGCCGGTCATCCCTGTTGCTTTTCAGGCCTCCGAAAGCACCTGCTCGCGGGCCTCCGACATGAATTCGTTCATCCTGGCTCTTAATTCCTCTTCACCCACCTGCTTGCCGGCCGCTGCCAGGTCGGCGCTGACCTTGCGAAATACGTCATCATCTCCGGCTTCCTCGAAATCGGCGGCAATTACTTCTGCCACATAGGCCTCGCTATCGGTACGGCCCATCAGTTCGGCCGCCCACAGGGCCAGCAGCTTGTTGCGCCGTGCCTCGGCCTTGAACTGCAATTGCGCATCATGGGCAAATTTGGCTTCCTGGGCCTTTTCCCGTTCATCAAAACTAGACATTTTCAATCTTTCTCCGCAGTTGATTCTTACCAGACAGCCAAGGGCCATTCCATAACCCATCACATATGTGCTTGATGAGATTAAAGCAATGTCAAAGCGCAAATCACTGTAAAAACAGTTGATATTGCCGCCGCAAATCTTCGGGAAAACCCCCGGGATTGCCTGCATGCGAAAATTGCTTGCAATTGGCGGCCAAATTGGCACAAGGGACTTTTAGCAAGCATCGGCACCATCCAGCCCAGTCTACGTTTATAGAAACAGGCCAGATTCATGAACCGCAGACGAAAAATCTACGAAGGCAAGGCCAAGACCCTTTATGAAGGCCCCGAAGCCGGAACCCTCGTGCAGCATTTCAAGGACGACGCCACCGCCCACAACGGCAGGAAACACGAGGTAATCGACGGCAAGGGCGCCCTGAACAACCGTATATCGGAATTCATCTTCTCCAGGCTGAACGGTCTGGGCATTCCCACCCACTTCATCCGCCGCCTCAACATGCGCGAGCAACTGATCAAGGAAGTAGAAATAATCCCCCTTGAAATAGTGGTCCGCAACGTGGCCGCCGGTTCCATTGCAAAACGCCTCGGCCTTGAATCGGGTACCCGCCTGCCCCGTTCCATCATAGAATTCTACTACAAGGACGACACCCTTGGCGATCCGCTGATTTCCGAAGAGCACATAACGGCCTTTGGCTGGGCAACCCCCCAGGAGCTGGACGACATCATGTCCCTGGCAGTAA
>WFPQ01000144.1 GCA_015487515.1 Hyphomicrobiales bacterium
GAAACCGGTCCCGGAAAAAACAATGCCCCCTCAAGCTGCGGCTACGAGAAACGGCGGTACCTGCCGGGCCCGGCTCGGAAACATGCCAGAATGCCTGCCGCCACGAAACCCGGCACCGGGATCGGAAAAATCGCCTCTGCAGTCCTTGATCTGCTTTATCCGCCGGTCTGCGTGCATTGCGGGGCGGTAACCGGCATTTCCGATGTCCTGTGTCCTGCCTGCTGGGTCCTGATGCGCCCGATCACCGAACCCCTTTGCCCTGTACTTGGCCTGCCGTTCGAATATCACATGGGCAGGGATGCCATGAGTGCCGAGGCCATTGCCAACCCGCCCTCCTTCAGAAGGGCCCGGTCGGCCTGCATCCACAACGGGGTGGCAAGAACGCTGGTTTCCCGCCTCAAGTTTGGCGACCGGCAGGAGGTGACGGTCTTCTGCGCCCGCATGATGACAGGGGCCGGGGCAGAATTGCTTGGCCCGAGCCGGGACAATGGCAATGATGGCAATGCCGACCGCCCGGTGCTGGTGCCGGTGCCCCTGCATCCCCGCCGGCAATGGCAGCGCCGCTATAACCAGTCGGCCCTTCTGGCCTCGGCCATCGCCCGCCAGTGCGGGCTGCAAACGGAACCCATGCTCATCAGGCGCATCAGGGCAACCCGTCCCCAGGTCGGGCTTTCCGCAAGACAGCGGGCCAGAAACGTCCTGGGAGCCTTTGAAATATCCGGACCGGTCCTGGCAAGACTTGCAGGCAGGCGGATAGTGATAATCGATGACGTCATCACTACCGGTTCCACCGTCAGAACCATCAGTGACGAACTGGTGAAAAACGGAGTTGAAAAAGTTGATGTGCTGAGCTTTTCCCGGGTCACGCCAGGGGTGGACGACTGACGGCCATGGAGTTTTGAGCATGATGAAAAACTGGTCCGCCAAATTAAAAGTGTTGATTTGAATCCGGATGCCATGGCATTACCCGGCGGCAGCAGCACTCCATGGCAAGGTTTTATGGCAATATTTTATGGCAAGACCTGATGGCAGAGGCTGACGCCAATGCCCGCAAGCATGCGAAAAACCTGCCAGAAGAATTGCCGGAACGGATTTATTATTAACAGGCGAACTGATGACTGATACGCAAATCAAGGACTTCACCGGGCACGAAAATTCACCCGGACCTGCTGGCACCCCGATAAATCAAGCGGAAAAAAGCAAGGTCCTGATCTATACCACCAGCCTTTGCGGCTTCTGCCTTGCGGCCAGGGCGATGCTGGATGAAAAGAACATCGATTACCTGGAAATAGATGTTTCCGACCCCGGGAAACGCCAGCTCATGATACAACACAGCAAGGGAGCCCGAACCGTTCCCCAGATTTTCATCAACGGCGTCCATGTCGGGGGTTTTGATGAAATGGCCGCTCTGGAAAGGGCCGGCAAGCTCGATGCAATGCTGGAATCCGGCCCTCCTGCAGAATCTGCCATCCCCCCAGGTGATCTGGCACCCCCCATGAGGTAGTCCGGACGGCCGGGGAAACGGTTTTTGAAAAAACCAAAACCGCAAAAACGAAAGGGAACGGGACAGAACATGGCTGAAGACCTTATTGTCGGGGCAGTCCAGATGTGTTCGGGGATTTCACCGGAACAAAATCTTTCAACCATTTCCCAAATGGCAGAACAGGCCGCTTCCATGGGAATAAAATACCTGCTTACCCCGGAAATGTCGGTTTCATTTGCCGAAAATTTCAGGCAGCTTGCCGAACTGGCCCGGCCATTCCAGAACAACCGGGCCGTGGCCGAATGTGCACGGATCGCCCGGCAGAACGGCCTGTTTCTGCACGTGGGATCCCTGGCTATCCTGATAAGGGACGAAAATGAGCCGGAAAGCGAGACCAGGTTTGCAAATCGCTCCGTGCTGTTTGATCCCAATGGGGAAATCGTTGATTTTTACGACAAGGTCCACCTGTTCGACGCCATGCTTGCCGGGGACAGGCCCTATGAGGAAAGCCGCCATTACCGGGCCGGAAGGCGGCTTGTGCTCTGCAATGTGCAGGGAACGGGGCTGGGCATGAGCATCTGCTATGACCTGCGCTTTGCCGCCCTTTACCGGGAGCTTGCCAGGGCCGGAGCCCAGATCATTTCTGTTCCGGCCGCCTTCACGGTTCCCACCGGGCGTGATCACTGGGAAATATTGCTGAGGGCCCGGGCCATAGAAACCGGCTGCTACGTGGTGGCGGCTGCCCAGGGAGGGCAGCACGAAAACGGCCGCAGCACCTATGGTCATTCCATGATAATCGACCCCTGGGGCCGGATCGTCAGGAAGATTGATGGTGATGAAAGCGGAATCATCTTTGCCAGGATAGACCCGGAAGAAATCCGACGGGTGCGGGAAGCGGTTCCTGCCCTTGCAAACGAGGCCATGGCCTCCATCACCGGCCAGATACCGGCCCGGGACAAAATTTTGTTTAAGCGTTAACCATGTTTGCCTTATAGTGGGATCCTGCCTGGTTGGAAAATTTTAACTGGTTTGGAATCTGAAAGCATGATCCAGTATTCGCTGATTTGTGAAAACGATCATAAATTCGAGGCCTGGTTCAAGAGCTCGATGGCTTTTGACGAACAGGCCGAAAGGGGCATCGTCACCTGCCCCATCTGTGCCTGCACCAGGGTTTCAAAGGCATTGATGGCCCCCTCCATCACCTCCAGGAGCAACCGGGAAAGCCCTGAACAGTCCCCAGGGGAAACATCCGGCCATCCCCCGGACGAAAATCCCCGCCCACCAGCCCGGGGCACATCACAAGAACCCCCGCAGGGCCGGGAAAAGTCGGTCTCCCTTTCTTCCGGCCATCCCGATCAGGCCAGGCTGCAAAAACTCATCCGTGAATTCAGGGAAAAGATCACTGCCGAAGCCGATTATGTGGGCAAGGACTTTGCCGCCGAGGCCCGCAGGATTCACGAAGACGAAAGCAGGGCCCGTTCCATATATGGGGAAGCCACCCCCGATGAAACCGCCTCCCTGCTCGAAGACGGGATCAACATCTTCCCCCTGCCACCCCTGCCCGAAGAGCAGAACTAGAAGACATTACAGGCACGCCACCCGTGGCCCGCATCCACCTGCCCAAACCGGTATGGAATCTCCGCCACCGCTGGCCCTGCTGCTGGCAGTCCCGCCACTGGTGTCTCCGCCCGCACATATCCCTTCCACCGGCCCCGCCAACCGGCGGAATTGATTTCAGGATCCCACCTCGATCAGCCTGTCGATCAGCCTGAAGGCGGATTCACTGTCCCATTCGGCCGGCCCCTGCAATACTGCCAGCTCGCACCCTTTTGCATCCAGAAGCAGGGTGGTTGGCAGGCCCAGGGAAACCCCGCTGGTCTGCAAGCGTTCAAAGGCGGCAAAGGTCGGATCGGCCAGAAGGGGCAGGCTTTCAAGCTCCAGCTCGTTCAAAAACTCCCGGGCCAGTTGAATCCCCTCGTCTCCCAGGTCAAGGTCAATGGTCAGAACCTGGAAGTCCTCAATGTCATAGGCCCGCGCCAGGTTGTTAAGGGCCGGCATTTCTTCCCGGCACGGGCCGCACCAGGTGGCCCAGAAATTTACCAGCAACGGCTTGCCGGTAAAATCGGCCAGCGTCATCGGGTTCATGTTTTCATCAAAGAATGCAAGATCCGCATATCCCCTGCCGGTACCGGTAGGCATCACCGCCGCCATCTGACCCACCGTAACCTCGTCCAGCGCCGCGATCGTTCCACTGTCCACCTGACATTCCTGCGCTTCACCATCTGAAACATTGCTAAGCCACAAAACCGCCGCTATACCTAGCGCGCCAGCACCCACGACAACGGGCATCACCCGTCTGGCGAGCAGCGCTTTTGCGTTATCGTCATTCTGTTGGGTCAATCAAGCCTCCCGTTCGTATCTTCTTGTTACGCACGGACCACCAAAGAGGGACCAATGAGTAATCGCATGTGGGGCGGACGTTTTGCCGCCGGCCCCGACGCCATAATGGAAGAAATAAACGCTTCCATAGATTATGATCAACGTTTTTTCCGCCAGGACATTGCCGGCTCCATCGCCCATGCCAGGATGCTGGCAGCCACCGGCATCATCTCGAAAAGCGACGGGAACGCCATCGTCGGTGCCCTAGCAGATTTGCAAAGGGATATCGAACAAAACAATTTCAACTTTTCGCGTGCACTGGAAGATATTCACATGAATATCGAAAATGCCCTGGCCAAAAGGATCGGCGATCCGGCCGCCCGCCTGCACACGGCCCGCTCGCGCAATGATCAGGTGGCCACCGATTTCCGTCTCTATGTGCGCGACGTTATCGACCTGCTGCTGGGCCAGGTTTCATCCCTGCAATCAGCCCTGGTCAAACGGGCAGACGAAGAAGCAGCAACCATAATGCCCGGCTTCACCCACCTGCAGACCGCC
>WFPQ01000145.1 GCA_015487515.1 Hyphomicrobiales bacterium
AACTATGGCTGAAATCAACAGCTTGACCCCGTTCATGGCATGAATGTTGGAAATTCCGGCCAGGGCAAAAAACGCCAGCAATATTATGCCGAGCCCGGCATTGAAAAATCCCCCGTAAAGACAGATCAGGGCCAGCAGAAACCACAAGCCGGTTGCTGCAAGTCTTGCTCTTGCTTTTTTTTCCGGGCTGCGCTCTTTCATCCAGTTGTTGATTTTGCCGCCAAAGCTGAACATGAATACCGCCAGTCCCATCAGCCATGGAACCACCACCGAGAACTGCTCGTCATTTACCCTTAGCAGCAGTTCCGCCCCCAGCAATCCCCCGGCAAGGGCTGCCGTGACATAGGGCAGCAGCCGCTTTTTGTTTTCTCTTATCTGGGACCAGTAGCCGATGGCTCCGCTGACATATCCCGGCCAGGCTGCAAAGGTATTGGTGGCATTGGCCAGCACCGGGGGCACCCCGGCCAGCAAGAGGGCTGGAAATGCCACGAAAGAACCTCCCCCCGCCAGAGAATTGATTGCTCCTGCAACAAGTCCGGCCCCGAATAAGAATAAGATTTCCACGCCAAAATTCCGTTTGCTGTTATTCCGTTCCGGTTGCGGTTTCTGCCAGTTAAGGGGGCGGCAGAAAATTTGTCTAACAAATTCAAGCGCCAATGCAAGCAGACTGAAGTTTTTTGCAAAATTCTGTTCGTGTTAAAAATCTTGCGCCTTATCGCAAGGCAACGATAAAAGAGATTCTGCCGCCCGGAATTATCCGGACGGCCCGGTATTACAGGGGTGGGGGATGATGGTGAAACAGGGCAGGCCCATAGAGCTTTATTATTGGAATACTCCGAATGGCTACAAGATATCCATCATGCTCGAAGAATTGCAGGTTCCCTATGATGTCCACATGATCGATATCAACAGGGGCGAGCAGTTTGCTCCTGATTTTCTGAAAATTTCTCCGAACAATCGCATTCCTGCCATTGTCGACCCGGAGGGACCGGAAGATGAGAATGGCAATGTCAGGCCTGTTTCCGTATTCGAAAGCGGCGCTATTCTCAAATATCTGGCAGAAAAATTCAACAGGTTCTATCCATCGGACTGGCGCAGGCGGATCGTGGTCGATGAATGGCTGTTCTGGCAGATGGGCGGGTTTGGTCCCATGCTTGGCCAGGCCCATCATTTTCTTGCCTTTGCCGATGAAAGGATTCCCTATGCCATGAAGCGCTATCACGATGAGGCCCGGCGTCTTTACGGGGTTATGGACAGGCGTCTTGAGGGGCGCGATTTTCTGGCAGATGAATATTCGATTGCCGACATGGCCTGTATTGGCTGGGCCAATTCTTACCAGCGCCAGCAGATTGACCTGGATGATTTTGAAAATGTCAAAAGCTGGTATTACCGCATGCTGGCCCGCCCGGCGGTGAAGCGCGGAATTGCCCTTGGCAACTGAATGTTTCCTTAACCGGATGTTGCCTGATTTGACAGTGATGCCCGGCGTTTTTGGCCATCCGGTGGCAGTTATCGGGCGGCGGTGATTGGCTCTACTCTCGTCCAGTCTTCGCCAAGGCATATCAGGTTGAACAATATGCATCCTGACAGTCGGATATTGTTTTCGTCTATTATTTCCATGAACCCGTTATAGGTTTCCCCGTCTTCCGGGTTGTAAATGGTGCCCTCCAGCCTGTTTTCCCCGACCCTTGCGTTCAATACGAGTATCTGAAGCCCAAGAACGGGCCGGCTGCGCAGTGCCGGGTCCTTGTTGAGCGCATCGATGTAATTCCCCTCCATGGCTTCTATGTCATCTCCATACTTGTCTTTCAGAAACTGGGGTATGACGATTTTTGTCAGGGTTCCGCAATATCCGGCTTCGCATGGTTCTATGGTTACCTGGGATTGGGATTTGGTGTACCAGGTTCCAACTATTTCCGGCGCATCGAAATTGCCTGCTGCAACGGCACTGCCGCCCAACATCATGAAACTGGTCAGCAGGGCGGCACCATGCCTTGTTCCCGAAACGATGAGTCTGCCAAACATGAGCTTGCCAAACTGGTTTATTGTTTCTTTTAACCGCCGCAAATCAGCCCCCTCGTGCAGATTTTAAGAAACATTGACTCATGGTTCAATGG
>WFPQ01000146.1 GCA_015487515.1 Hyphomicrobiales bacterium
CCCTGCATCTTCATGACAACATGGCAACCTTTGAGCAGGCCCGGGTAAGCGAAAAGGAAAACTAGGTCTGTCTGGTTGATTTCCCCGGTCCGGTCGGGCCGGGGCACCCTGCCGCCCTCCCGGATTGCCTGGTCCGGTCCGGTCTGATCCTGCGGTCATCCGGGTTTTTGTGGCCCTGCGGGTCAATAGATTTTCAGGCGGCTGGGGGATTCTTCCACCGGTGCCACCGCATCCATTACCCGTGCCCTTGGGAAGGTGGCTATTGCCTCGGTTCCAAAACGCAGTTTCGAAAACAGGTCGAACCTTCCATGGTGCAGTTCCATGATTTTCTGCACTATGGCCAGCCCCAGTCCGGCTCCCTGTTCGGCCGTCTTGTGGGCCAGTGATCCCTGCCCGAAGGAGGAAAGGACCGTACTGATTTCCTCCTGGGGGATGCCCGGCCCGTTATCCTTTACCGAGATCATCTGCCCCCCGTCACTGCTTCGGGTCACGGTCAGTTCGACCCGCCCCGACTGGGGGGTGAATTTTATGGCATTGGTCAGCAGGTTCAGCATTACCTGCCTGATCGATCTCTCGTCCCCCCAGATTTTTGGCAGGTCGTCATCTATGGTTTCCACCAGTTCTATGTTCTTGGCCCGGGCCTTTATCTTCATCATTCTGAGACAATCTTCGGCCACGTCTCTGAGGGAGACTATTTCTTCGTTCAGGTCATACTTGCCGGCCTCGATTCTTGAGAGGTCAAGCAACTCGTTTATCAGGTTTAGCAGGTGCTTGCCGCTGTCGTGAATGTCGTTTGCATATTCCTTGTATTGGGGAACCTTGTGCTCTCCCAGCAACTCGGATTTTAGCACTTCGGAAAACCCGATGATGGCGTTTAAGGGGGTTCTGAGTTCGTGGCTCATGGTTGCCAGAAAGTTTGACTTGGCGATATTGGCCTGCTCGGCCTCGCGCCGGGCCTGGTCCGAAGCCTGCCTGGCTTCCTCCAGGTCAAGGATCAGGGCATCTTTTTCGGACCGGTGGGCAAGGGATGACAACTCGGTCTTTTGCAGCCTCTGCAGGAAGAACAGCACGAACAACTGGGCGATTATGGCCACTGCCGCCAGGGATATGTAAAGGGTCTGCCCGTAGGAAAACAGGTTTATGGATACGGTTGCCGTGGCCGGAAACGTGGTGACTAGGGTTGCAATGGGCAGGGAGCGGCTGGCCAGCGCATTGGCTCCAATTCCCATGAGCAGGATGGCAAACAGCACCACCGCAATGTCTTCACCCCCTGATGCCTGGGTGAAAAGAGCCAGGGTTGCCCAGGCAGTGCCATAGACCGTTTCCGCCGCTATGAAGCTGGTTGTCCAGTTTTTTACCGAGCCCTTGTTGCCTCCCCCCGCAAGAAAGCGTGAACACATGATCACCACCGCAAGGTTGGAGATTATGACCGCAGCGCTCCATGAAATGGCGGCGAACACCGGTACCCAGAAACCTGCATAAATTCCCATGGACAGCAGCAGGCCCGACATCACCAGAAGGCTGGATTTGCGCGAATTGGCATATTCCCTGAGCAATTCAAAATCATAGGATGCCCTGGTGCCCGTGGTCGAGGCGAGCCTCTGCCTTGCATCAAAGACCGTGCGATGGGCATCGCGCCCGCGCTTGCGCGTCAACAATCCATCGTCACCTTGTGCATGTTCGGACATTGCAAAACCATCAAAAACAACGCATAACCCCTGCCATCCCCGGTCCGGCAGACGGGGTTTTCCGCCCGGACAGACACCGTTTCCGGGTCCGCGGGATATGGGCCCGGGACAAAAGCTATGCTACGCGTATCCCTGATTGTATTTTAGGTGTGGTTAACATGAAGTTGCGCTTGATCGCCTTCGTCAGAAAATCATCGGCGTTTTTCAATGTCTGGCTGGTATTGGCATTTCTGATATTGGGAATTGTGCTGGCGCGGCAGGGGATTGAGTTGTTTTCTCCGACTGCAGGGGACAGGGCCGCCGGCAACGGGGCCATTGGGGGTGCCGGTCTTGAAAAGGGTGACGTCATTTCGGGGGCGGTCCGTGTTTCCGATGGCGACAGCCTGCGCCTTGGCAGGGAGCGGGTGCGACTGATCGGAATCGATGCCCCGGAGCTGGACCAGACCTGCAAGAACCCAGACGGATCCCC
>WFPQ01000147.1 GCA_015487515.1 Hyphomicrobiales bacterium
TGACAGAACGGCACGACCCTTCATCGCGAACAGGGCACAGGTGCCTTGTTAACCCCCTTATGGGGATTCGTCAAAGGTTTGCTGCCCGACAAGATGTCGGCACCCCGACGACTGCCTGCAAATAAAGAAAACCGAAAACGTGCTTCAACCCTTTTGCCGCCGGTCATATGCTCCCCTGGCGGCCCCGATATCGTCGTGATGCTCAACGGCCCATTCCCACAAGGCACCAATGACAGGGAGCAAAGTCTGGCCAAGCGGGGTAAGTTCATATTCAACCCTTGGCGGAATCTGGGGATATAATGTGCGAATTACCAAACCGTCCCGCTCCAGATTTCTCAAGGACAAGGTAAGCATGCGCTGAGAAATACCGTCTATTTGCCGGCGCAATCCATTGAAGCGAACCGGCCCTTCCCTCAGGGAGCCCACAATCATCACGCTCCACTTGTCGCCAATACGCTTTAGAATGTCACTCATAGCCAGACAGCCGCCATCGCCGCTTTTTTGGGCTTTGGCCCCGTCACCCTTGTCCTCCGCCCTGTTGCCAACGGGCGGACTTTTGTTATCAAGTGACATGAATGTGCCTTCTTGTGCAGATCCCGGTTATGTTTCAATACTAGGTTACCAACTGTTCCTGCAAACAACAATGCCTTTCAGGAACTCCCGCAACGACATTACAACCGGATCAAAACATGAAATCTTCTTCGACTGGAAAATCCCCTCGCAACTGGCTGTCCATCGGACTTTGGGGGGCACAGATCCTGCTTGCCCTTGCCTATTCAATGTTTGGCGCCCTCAAACTGTTCACCCCCATTGCCGACCTGTCCCAGATGATGCTGTTCGTTGCCAGTTCCCCCCCATGGCTGCCCAGATTCATCGGCCTGGTCGAAATTGCCGGAGCACTGGCAATGGTCCTGCCCATGGCCATAAATTTCATGCCTCGGCTCACCCCGATTGCCGCGGCAGGATTTTCCCTCATCCAGATATTGGCCATCATCGTGCACGCCAATCTGGGAGAAACGGCAACGACCCTGCCGATCAACCTGGTTCTGTTGTCCCTGTCCCTGTTCGTATTGTGGGGAAGATGGAGAACGGACCCGTGAAAACCGGCGGGCAGCTTCATGGCAAGACCGGCCATCTCCAGACCCGGAACCACCGGGTCAGGGGCCCGGGGTCTGCAAGCGGCATTGCGATGATTTACCCATGCCCGGCAATCCGCGAGCTTAATATTCGCTCAGCTTCCTGTTTTCGTCATAGGGCTGATCTTCAACCTTTTTTATGACCGCCTGCGCACAGCGGGGAGCCGCCCAGCCGCTATAGGCATATTGCGGGTCCCCGTAAAGCTCCCAGCCCTCGCTCAGGGCCCTGGTTACCTTGTGACAGAACTTGGCATCGTCCTCTCCGGTCAGGAGCCTGTAAATTATCATTTATGTTCCTCCCATTTCATTTTCGAAAAACCATCATCCGGTTCACCTCCCGGAACAGGAACATGACCGATCTGCAGCTTTTCCTTCTTCCGACAGGAATTTTGTGGATATGTCCTGCTATATAGGGTTTTGCAGATTCAAAATCTAGAAATACCCCCCGCACCTGATATTGGTGAAACATCGCCCACCCTTACGGATCAGACCATGCACACCTTTCCAAAACACCTGCTTGACGGTTACAGGAACTTCATCGAACACCGCCACGAGGCCGAACGCCAGAAATATCTGGAACTTGCTGAAAAGGGCCAGAAACCAGCAACCATGATCATTGCCTGTTGCGACAGCCGGGCCGCCCCTGAAACCATATTTTCCTGCGGTCCGGGAGAATTGTTCGTGATCAGGAACGTTGCCAACCTGGTTCCCCCCTTTGAACCCGATTCCGGCCAGCATGGCACTTCTGCCGCCATCGAGTTCGGCGTGCAGGCCCTTAAGGTTCAGAACATTGTGGTAATGGGCCACGGACGCTGCGGGGGCATAAATGCCACCCTCAACCCGCTGGCAGAGCCCCTGGCCCCGGGCGACTTCATCGGCAAATGGCTGGAACTGTTAAAACCGATAAGACAACAGTTCACCGATGACGGCCTGATGACCAGCGGTGAACGTCAGACCGCCTTCGAAAGAATTTCCATCCGCAATTCCATCAAGAATCTCAGGGGCTTCCCCTATATCGCCGACCTGGAACGGCAAAAGAAGCTGCAACTGCACGGGGCATGGTTCGACATCAGTTCCGGAGAATTGTGGGTCATGGACCATAAAACCGGCGAATTCGCCCGCCCCTGACCATCAATCAAGACAGCAGGTGCAACAAGGGGGTTGCAACAAGGAGGGCGGACATGAAAACAAAACCGCGAACGGCAGAAGGATCCCTGCAGGGTTCCATTATGCCATCCCTGCAGACACCGCCCCCTATGGCATACTGTTCCGGGATGCCCTGCCCCGATAAACGCTGACCCAAAGCCCCAGCACCACCAGCGCCCCGCCGACAATTTCCAGCTCCGAAACCCGCTCCCCGAGCACCAGCCATCCCGAAACCAGCCCGGTGATAGGCACCAGCAGGGTAAAGGGCGCAACTACCGAAGCCGGGTGCCTGGTCAGCAGCCATGTCCATGCCGCCATGCCGAACAGGGTCGCAACATAGGACAGGAATATCAGCAACCCCAGCTGGTAAAGGCTGGGAGCAAGCAGAAATCCGATCAGGGCATCAGGCCCTTCGACCACATATGAAAGAACAAACAATGGCGGCACTGACCAGACCGAGCCCCAGACAATGAATGAGAACGGGTCAACCCGACCCGCAACCTTGGTCAGCACATTGGCCAGCCCCCAGGAAAGGGCTGCCAGCAGCGTCAGGGCAAATGGCCACAGCGAAATGCCCTCGAAACGCTCAAGGGCAATGAAGGCAATGCCGTCAAAGGCAATGGCCGCCCCCAGTATCTGGGGCCGCCTCGGCCTTTCTCCAAGAATGAAAAAGGCCAGCAAAAAGGTAAAGAACACCTGGAATTGCAAGACCACCGAAGCCAGCCCGGCCGGCATTCCGAACTCCAGGGCCAGGTTCAAGAACCCGTAAAGGGCAAAGGCAAAGGCCAGCCCGAAACCGGCCACCAGCCACCAGGGCGCCTTTGGCGGAGGCACGAAAAATGCAGCCGGCACCACCGCGAGCAGAAACCTCAGGGCCGCCGCCAGAAATGGAGAAAACTCATCGATGGACAGCTTGATGATGACAAAGTTGAAACCCCAGATAGCCACCACCAGCAGGGCCAGCAAAACATGCCTGACTGGCATTTTTTAAACCAGGTCTTCGAATTGCGGGGCAACCCGATAGGAATACAGGTCGATTTTTTCTCGCATGCCGGCCAGAAAAAACGGATCCCTCTTTATCAGGGCCAGGGCCTCGTCATATTCCAGCCCCTTTATTATCCACACCCCTCCCGTACTGTGCCTTTCCCCCTTGGGAGTAATGGAACCGGCCAGGCTTATCTGGGGACAAGAGGCAAAATAATCCAGGTGAGCCTGCAGATTCTCCTCGAACAGTTTTTCCGTATCAGGCCTGTTGCTAAAAATCGCTATCCAGCGCATGGCACAAAACCCCCGTTCCAACTCACCTGCCATTCATGAAAGCCAGAAAGCATTTTTTGCCCCCATAAGCAACAAGTCAATTTCATGAACAGTTCGGGGACCAAAGAATCCTTGCATTCCGGAAGCAGATCCTGCCCTGCGGCCATATGCGGTTTGCCTGTGCGGTTTGCCTGCAGGGTGGTCACACTATGCAGGGTTTTCCCTCGCCGAGATCCCGGATCGCCCTCTCGCTCAGGGCCAGGGCCAGCGCATCATCACTTTGCAAAGGCCTGGAAAAATAATATCCCTGAAACATTTCGCACCCCATGGCGCTCAGGGCCTTGAACTGCGACCTGGTTTCAACCCCTTCCACTATGCAGTCTATTTCAAGGTTCCAGCACATGTTGATCATGGCCTGCACTATGGAACGGGCATTTTCATCCCTGTCGATCCCAAGTACGAAACCGCGATCCAGTTTCAACTTGTCCAGGGGCATATCCCGGATATAGGCCAGGGACGAATATCCGGTTCCAAAGTCGTCAAGGGCGATTTCCACCCCCAGCTTCTTGAGAAAGTTCAGGGATTCCATGGCCCTTTCACAATCGCTCATTATCGAGGTTTCCGTCACCTCGAACGTGATCCGGCCCGGATCGAACCCGGATGCATTTATTATGGAAACCAGGCCTAACATGGCTTCGGCAGAAATTATGTCCTGCATGGACAGGTTGAAGGACAGGAAAAAATTGTCCGGCCACTTTCCTGCCTCAACAAGGGCCTTTTTCAACAGAACCCCGGTCAGCCGGCTGACCATGCCGGCCCTCTCGGCCGCACCGATGAAGATATCCGGCGAAATCGAGCCCAGGATCGGGCTGCGCCAGCGGGCCAGCGCCTCGAAACCGACCGTATTAGCGTTTCCTGATGCAACTATGGGCTGAAACATCAGCGACATCTCGTCTTCCAGATTACAGGACTGCAGCCTTCGATCCACATTGGAAAGTTTCCTGATTGCCGCCGCATGCCGTTCATTGAAAATCGTTACCCCGCCACGAACATCACCCTTGGCATGATAAAGGGCATAATCCGCCTTTTCGAACAGTTTTTCGGTGCTGTCCCCATCACCCTGCCAGCAGGCAAAGCCCAAAGATCCGCCAATATTCACCTTTACCCCCCCGATCTGAAAGGGAGTTCGCATGGCCCGGCAGATCCGCTCCCCGAGCCCGATCAGCCTTTCATCATCGCAACGGTTGCTGACGATTATTCCAAATTCGTCTCCCCCCATGCGGGCTGCAAGGACATTGCCAAAGAGCAGGCCCGCAAGGCGCTTGCCAACCTCCTGCAACAGGCGGTCCCCGATCATGTGCCCATGGACATCATTGATCTGCTTGAAGCCATCCAGGTCCAGAATTCCCACGGCCAGCCCCTCGATCTGTCCCGATTTCACACTGTTTACCTGGGCCCGCAAGTGATTCATGAATGCGCGTCTGTTGGCCAGGCCGGTCAGGCTGTCCTGGTTGGCAATGCTCAAGTTCAGCTTGTTCAAATGCTCCGCTTCTATCTTCTTGTTCTCCACCTCCTGCTGCTGCATGATCATGCGGGCAAAATCATTTCCATACCTGCTGGCCACGTAAATTGCCGCCACCGACACTATTGCCAGCACGCTGGACAGAACGAAGAGAACTGCAACCCCGCTCAGCCCTAGGAAAAATATCAAAGGCACCATCATGATTGTGATGAATGAAATGGCGGCAATTCTCAGGTGAACCAGGCACATTGCCGCCCCAAGGGTTGAAGCTGCCATCAGGGCCGTGCTCAATTCCACCACTTCCAGTTCGGCAAAGACAAAAAGGTTGGCAATCCAGATTATCCTGGCCAGTCCCAGCGCCATCACCCCCCAGACCGTGGCATGCAGCCTGTTAACGATCACCCTGGGATAGGAATCAAGGGAA
>WFPQ01000148.1 GCA_015487515.1 Hyphomicrobiales bacterium
ACAAAAACCTTGGCCGGATGCACCGTCCCTGCTGCCGTCATCATCATGGGCAGGGCCCTGTCAAACTCCGCGGCCCCCTCTATCACCGCCTGGTATCCGGCCAGGTTTGCCTGGGACGACAATACATCCATCGACTGGGCCCGCGAAATTCGGGGCATCAATTCCATGGCGACGAGAACGGCCCCGGTCCTGGCCAGGGCAGCAAACTCGCCAACATCATCAGCCGGACCAAGAGCACCAATCACCAGCGCTCCCTTGCTGATTCCCTTCAGGGCACTGGCCCTGGGACGGCGAACGCAAAAAACCACGTCGGCCCCCTTAAGGGTCGTTGCCGCCGTTGTCCCGATCGTTGCCCCCGCCTTCTTGTAGGCCCCGTCGCTGATGCGGGAAAGCCGGCCTGCCCCCTTTTCGACAGATACCCTGCAACCCAGGGACACCAGCTTTGCAACCGTTTCCTCCGTGGCCGCGACCCTGGTTTCCCCCGGAACATTTTCCCTGACAATCGCAACTTTCATCTGCTCATCCCCAAAACAAAGGCAACACCATCCGGCCAGGGCAGGTGCAGGATCCGGCCACCACCAGGCAGGCGCGCCCGACACCCCGGCGCCCCAGGGCCACCCAAAAACCCCGGACCCCGTTCAAGGGCCCGCAAATCCTATGGATTTATTATGAAATACAGCAGAACCAGGGTGATGGCGGTTGCAATCGAAACCCACTTGGTAAGTTTTACAAACCTTTCATAGGTTTTCAGATGTTCTTCAAAATCACTGTTGGAATTGCTGTCAGCCATGGTGTTTCCTTATGTATAAGTAGTTTTATTCAGTCGTTGGTCATCAAAATGCCCGCACACGAGCGACCCTCTCCCCGACAAGAACCGGAGCAGTCACGAAAGCTCAGGGCCGGTTTTTTCCAGTTCATCAATCAACCCCTCGATCATGGAGAGCCCTAAAGACCAGAATTCCGGATCACGGGCGTCCAGACCGAACGGAGCCAGCAATTCCGAATGATGTTTCGAGCCGCCGGCCCTCAACATGTCGAAATAACGCTCCGCAAACCCTTCGCTTGACGATTCATACTTTGCATAAAGAGAGTTTACAAGGCAATCGCCAAACGCATAGGCATAAACATAAAACGGGGAATGGATGAAATGGGGAATGTAGGCCCAGAATATCTCGTATCCCTTGTTGAGCCTGACCGCCGGCCCCAGGCTTTCGGCCGAGGTTTCAAGCCACATCCGGTTCAATTCCTCGGTCCTTAATTCTCCCTTGCGCCTTGCCGTATGCACCTTTCTTTCAAACGTATAAAATGAAATCTGGCGCACTACCGTGTTGAGCATGTCCTCGACCTTTGAACTGAGCAAGGCAAAGCGCTGTTCCGGATCCGTGGTCTTTTGCAACAGGGAGCGAAAGGTCAGCATTTCCCCGAACACGCTGGCGGTCTCGGCCAGGGTCAGGGGAGTCGGGGCCATCAGGGCCCCCTGTTCTGCTGCCAGTCTCTGGTGCACCCCGTGTCCAAGCTCATGGGCCAGGGTCATTACGTCACGGGTCTTGCCCAGATAGTTGAGCATCAGGTACGGATGGACACTGGGCACGGTGGGATGGGCAAAGGCCCCTGGAGATTTTCCCGGCGTCACCGGCCCGTCGATCCAGCCCGAATCAAAGAACGGTTCGGCCATTTCTGCCAGGTGGGGAGAAAATCCCTCATAGGCCTCCAGCACCATGTTTTTTGCACTTTCCCAGTCATAAATCCGCTCATCGCTGGTTGGCAGCGGAGCATTGCGGTCCCAGGCGTTCAGTTTTTTCTGCCCGAACCATTCCGCCTTCATGGCATAATAACGATGGGACAGGCGCGGATAGGCTTCACGTACCGAATTTTCCAGCGCATCCACCACCTCCCGCTCCACGGAATTTGCCAGGTGGCGGCTGTCGGCAATATCCTTGAAACCGCGCCAGCGGTCAGAAATTTCCTTGTCCTTGGCCAGCACGTTCGTGATGTGGGTAAACAGGCGCTGATTGTCCTTCATGGTGGAGCAGATGGCCCTGAAGGCTTTCTTGCGTTTTTTCTGATCGGGGTCGCTCATCAGTGTCAGCGTGGCTTCAAGACCCAGTTCCTCGCCCCCGACCCTGAATTTCAGGGATGCGATGGTCTCGTCGAACAGGCGGTTCCAGGCTCCCCTTCCGGTCAGGGACTTGTCATGGAACAGTTCTTCCACCCTTTCTTCCAGCTGATAGGGCTTGGCCTTGCGCAACTCCTCGAACCAGGGCCGGTAGCGGGCCAGCTTTTCATCATCCGCCAGGGCCTTTTCCAGAATTGCATCACCGATCTTGTTCAACTCCAGTGAAAAAAATATCAGCTTCGTCGAAATCTCGTTCAGGGCCTGCTGGCAATCACCAAGGAACTTGGCCCGGTCCGGGTCGGCGGTATTCTTGGCATAGTTCAGATAGGCAAACGAGCCGATACGCCCGGTTGTTTCACCAAGATTTTCATAGCGCACGATCGCCTCCAGCAATTTTCCCGTCCCGGTCACCTTTTCAAGGGCCCCCTTAAAGTCCCTTTCGAAATCTTCGGCCTCGGCCCTTGCCTTTTCGAGATCGGCCTTGAATTCCCTTGAATCCATGCCCGGATAAAGATCATCAAGGTTCCATTCCGGCAAATCCCCCAACTGTTCATGGTCAACCCGGCTGCTTGTATTCTTGGACATCAGGACCTCTGTTGCTGCTTGCTTGATTATTGATTGAAAAACAGGTTTCACTGTCTTGAGCCTGCAAAACCTATTACGGTCCGCCCCTGCTGCCAACAGCAAATCCCGCATCCGCAACGATTTGCATCAAACTATTTTTCTCCCCTCTGCCCATAATTAAAACCCTGTTAACGCCCCCTTTCTAGCCTGACCCAGAACGGGACACTCCTGATTCGAAATGCCCCTTGTTTTCCTTGGGATTTCTAAGGGGCCAATGAAGAAAAGCCCATGAAAAGAACTGTTCCATGAACAAGATTCTGATTGTAGACGACGATCCGGTCCAGCTGCGCATGACCGGCGCCATTGCCCAAAAGGAAGGCATGCAGGTTCTTGCTGCCAGCGGCGGCGAACAGGCCCTCGCCCTGCTCAGGGAACATCGCAACATCTCGGCAATGGTGCTCGACCTGGTGATGCCCGACCTGGATGGAATGGGAGTCATGCAGGTCATGGCCCGCGAACACCTGAACTGCCCGACCATAGTGCAGACCGCCTCTTCTTCCCTTGAAACGGTCATCAGCGCCATGCGCCAGGGAGCCATCGACTTTTTTGTCAAGCCCGTTGCCCCGGAACGCCTGATAATTTCGTTGCGCAACGCCATCAAGATGGGAGAGCTCGAAAGCTGTGTCAGGCTGAGCAATCACCAGCTTCAGGGCAAAATGCAACTCAGCGACATCATTGCCACGAGCCCTGCCATGGATCGGGTGTTAAAGCTTGCAGCCAAGGCCGCAAGATCGGACATTCCGGTATTGATCGAAGGAGAAACAGGGGTCGGCAAGGAAGTCGTGGCCCGGGCCATTCAGGGTTCTTCCGGCCGGGCCGC
>WFPQ01000149.1 GCA_015487515.1 Hyphomicrobiales bacterium
GTGTGGTTGCCGGCGGCATCGGTACTTTCATCGGTGTAGTGCTTGGCTTCATTTCCGCCTATTTCGGTGGTCTTGTGGATGCGGCCATCCGCACGGTTTGCCAGGTTCTCACCCCCATTCCCGTCATGCTCATCCAGGTGGTTGTTGCCGGTTCCCTGGACAAGCGCTCGGTGACGATTTTCACCATGGCCCTGATCGTGGTGATGCTGGCATGGATGGGGCCGACACTGATCATCCGTTCCCAGGTTCTTACCATGAAGGAACGCCAGTTTGTTTCGGTTGCCAAGCTTTCCGGGGTCAGCGACATGGGCATAATCTTTAAGGAAATCCTGCCCAATCTGCTGCCTTTCGTTGCTGCTGCCTTTGTCGGACAGATATTCATGGCGGTTTTTGCCGCCTTTTATCTTGCGGTGCTCGGTCTTGGTCCCCTTCGCGAGCCTTTGCTCGGCAACATCATCTGGCTTGCCCAGGCCCAGGGTGCCTTTTTCAATGGCTGGTGGTGGTGGCCGGTCATTCCCTCGATCGGCATGATCCTGGTCCTGGGTTCCCTGGCGCTGATCAATATGGGTCTGGACGAGTTGTCCAACCCGCGCATTCGCAAGTCGGAGTAGATGCCATGAATTCACCGGTTTCCAGTGACGTCAAGAAAGTTTCTGCTCCCCTGGAGCCCGTGCGGGCGGCCGCGGAAAAAACGCCCGTTCTGGATGTGCAGAATCTTGAAGTAACCTATTACACGGATGCGGGCCGGGCCGTGGCCCTTGACGAGGTCGGTTTTACCCTGAATGCGGGGGAGAAGCTGGGAATAGTCGGTGAATCCGGCTCCGGAAAGTCCACCCTGGCCCTGGCCATGATGCGAATGATCAAGGCCCCGGGACGTATCGAGGGTGGCCGGGTCCGGGTCGGGGATATCGACCTGTTGCAACTGAATGCCGAAGAAATGCGCCAGGCCAGGTTGCAGAAAATCTCCTATATTCCCCAGGGTGCCATGAATTCCCTGAATCCGGTCATAAGGATCGGGGCCCAGATGCTGGATGCGGTTCGGGCCCACATGCCTTCCGAGTCGGGGGAGGCCATGAGGGAGCGCTGTCTCCTGTCCCTTGAGTCCGTCGATCTGCCCCGTTCCGTTTTCAGGATGCACCCCCATGAACTGAGCGGCGGCATGAAGCAAAGAGTCTGCATTGCCATTGGCATATTGCTGCAGCCAAGAGTCATAATTGCCGATGAGCCTACCAGCGCCCTTGACGTGGTCACCCAGCGCCAGGTCATGGAAACCATCGACAAGGTTCAAAAGAACATCAATGCGGCGGTTATTCTGATTGGTCATGACATGGGACTCATGGCCCAGTTTGTGGACAAGGTGGCGGTCATGTATGCGGGGCGGCTTGTCGAGGTGTGCACTGTTCGCGAGATGTTCACCGACCCGAAGCACCCCTATTCTAAGGCCCTGATAAACTGCCTTCCCAACCTGAAGAACAAGGGGGTTTTCGAAGGCATACCCGGCCTGGCCCCCTCCCTGCTGCGCCTGCCCGGCGGTTGCGCTTTCAATCCGCGCTGCGCCAGTGTCATGGACATGTGCAGGAGCCGGCGTCCTGAGGTTTCAGAGCTTGCCGGGGGCAGAACCGTAACCTGTCACAAATTTACCGGGGAGGCATGAATGACCGATCTGCTGGAACTGCAAAATGTCTCCAAAGTCTATTCCCGCGGTCTGGTGAATCCCCAGATCACCACCGCCCTGCAACCCATTTCCATGACCATGAGTGAAAAAGACCCCACCATTCTGACCGTGGCCGGTGAAAGCGGGTCTGGAAAGACCACCCTTGCCATGCTTTTGCTGGGTTTCATAAAGCCCACCACCGGCAGGATAATTTATCGCGGCAGGGATATAAGTACCCTGAGGGGCAGTGAAAAGCTGGCCTTCAGGCGCCAGGTGCAGGCGGTATTCCAGGACCCGTTTGCGGTTTTCAACCCGTTTTATACGGTTGATCACCTCCTGAACGTTCCCATAAGGCGTTTCAAGCTTGCCAGGTCCAGGGC
>WFPQ01000150.1 GCA_015487515.1 Hyphomicrobiales bacterium
GAATGGGCCACCAGGTTTATGGCTTCGGTGGCCGAGCGGGTAAATATCACCTGGCTGCAGTCCCCTGCCCCGATGAATCTAGCCACCCTTTCCCGGGCCCCTTCAAAGGCCTCCGTGGCCCGGTTGGAAAGGGTATGCAATCCCCGGTGCACGTTTGAATAATTGTTGGTATAGGCATCGGCAATCCTTTTTATGACCTGCTCAGGCTTCTGGGCCGAAGCACCGCTGTCCAGATAGACCAGCCTGTTGCCGTTGATGCTCTGTTTCAGGGACGGAAAATCTTCCCTTACCCTTTCAAGATCGAAAGCCATTATTTCCCTGCATCTTTTCCCGCTGGCACCCCGTCACCGCCTTCCCGCAGCCATGCCTGCACTATGGCGCTCAGTTCCCCGTGCAACTGCTCGTCACTGACGGAATCCAGAACTTCCTCTACAAAGGCCCTGATCAGCATAGCACTGGCCTCCTCGCGCCTGATTCCCCTGCTCATGAGATAGAACAGGCTGTCCCTGTCCAGTTCACCACAGGTCGACCCATGACCGCACTGCACATCATCGGCAAAGATTTCCAGTTCGGGCTTGTTCAGAACCTGCGCCTCTTCGGAAAGCATCAGCCCCTGGACCATCATCCTTGCATCGGTTTTCTGCGCGACCGGCTCCACCCTTATCATGCCCTGAAAGACTGCCCTGGCCCGGTCCCTTACCACCGCCTTGAATTTTTGCGTCGATGTGGTGTTTGCAACCCCGTGGGCCGTATCAAGGGTTATGTCGCAATGCTGGTCATTTCCCACCAGGTTGAGCCCGCTGAAATCACCATTTGCCCCTTCTCCGGCAAACCGGGAAAACACCTGGGTTCTGGAAAGCCCGGCCCCTGAATTGACCATCAGATTGTGCAATTGCGCATCCCGGCCGATTTCATATTCAACGGTGTGCAGCCGGGTGACCTTTTTCGAAGAGACATCAATGATCACGTGAGTAAGTTCGGCCCCGGCCCCAAGCCTTGCCCGGCTGCCCAGATTTGCCAGGTGAGCCTGATCGGAACCGTTGATGGTTTCCACCACCACGGCCCTGGCCCCCTCTTCCAGTTCCAGCCCCACAGACGTTGCCACGTGAACCGCATCACCCTGCAGTTGCCAGTCAAGGTGCAAAATCTGCCCGGTCTTTCCACTGATTTTTATATCCAGCCCCCTGTCCACCAGGGCCCGGTTCATGGCAACCAGCACGTCCTTGCGCTCCCCAAGGGCCGAGCCGGAAACTTCACTGGCGCTCACCCCCCCTGCAGGCTCCGGCAGGCTGGCAACCATTCCGTTTGCAATGGTGATCTTCAAGCTGCCGGCAAAATCGGGCCCGGCCATACCGGTTCTTTGAATGGAATCGGGCAGATCCGGGCCCGCCAGTGGCGGCACCTGTCCCAGCAGTGCCTTGAGATCCGTATAATGGTAGGCTTCCACCTTGCGGCTCGGCAGCCCGTATTCCCTGAGCATGGAGTCTGCAAGAGCCTTTTCCCTGCCCGCCAGTTGCGCCAGCAGGGTCTTTTCGGCTGAAGTAACCTTGTCATCTATTGCAATGTTCACTTTTGATGTCCCTCAAGCCGCCGCGCCATCGGCAACGCTGCCGGCGACCTTGTCAAACGAAGAATAACCCTTGCTTTCCAGTTCCAGCGCCAGTTCCTTGCCGCCGCTTTTCACGATCCGCCCATCGGAAAACACGTGCACCCGGTCGGGCACGATATATTCCAGCAGACGCTGATAGTGGGTGATTACCAGCATGGAACGCCCTCCGTCGCGCATCTTGTTGACCCCTTCGGAAACCACTTTCAAGGCATCGATGTCCAGCCCGGAATCGGTCTCATCCATAACGCACATCTTTGGCTGCAGCAGGGCCATCTGCAAAACCTCGGCCCGCTTCTTTTCCCCGCCCGAAAATCCCACGTTAAGGGAACGCTTCAATATTTCCCTGTTCACCGAAAGATTTTCGGAAGCCGAACGCACCTCCTTCATGAACTGGGGGGTGGTCAATTCTTCTTCACCACGGGCCTTGCGCTGGGCATTCATGGCCGCCTTCAGAAAGGTCATGGTGGCAACACCGGGAATTTCTATCGGGTACTGGAAGGCCAGGAACAAGCCGGCCGCCGCCCTTTCGTCCGGGGACATCTCTGTGATCGAAACCCCGTCCAGCAGCACGTCCCCGTCTGTTATCTCGTAGCCATCCCTGCCGGCTATGGCATAGGAAAGGGTGGACTTTCCAGAACCGTTCCGGCCCATGATCGCATGGACCTCGCCCCGGGGCACCACCAGGTCAACCCCTTTCAGAATTTCCTTTTCTTCCACCTGTACCCTTAGGTTCCTGATTTCCAGCATCGGTGTGCTCATTCTTCTTCTCCAGTATCTTCGCCATCCCAATAGTCCACGGCGCTTTCCATTCGTCCTATGAATACCAGTTTCGCCCCCATCAGCCCCTTGTCCGAAGGCACCCTTGAGGCCACGGCAAACTTGTTGCTGTCCGCATATTCAACCACGTCCGGGTCATTGCGGGTGGAAACCACCAGATATTTCAGGTCCGCATCCGAATTATTGCGCATCTGATGGGCGCTGCCCCCATCCCCGGCCGGGGCGGCAATGACATCTCCCGCCCTTACCGGCCAGACTTCATCGCCGGCCTGATATTCTCCGGTTCCCGACATTACAATCAGCATCTCTTCATTATTGTGATGGGCATGGCGGGGAAAGGCCGTCTTGCCCGCCGGAACCACATGATATTGCGCCCCGAGCCGTTCCGCTCCGATTTTTGCTCCGAGCCGGGCCAGTCCGGCTTCGAACCTGCTGCCCTTTTTCCATGGGCGCAATTCTTCCTCGAACATGTTGGCTATCGGTTTTTTTGCCATCAGCCCACGCTCCCCTCAAGGGAAATCGCAATCAGTTTCTGACTCTCCACCATGAATTCCATCGGCAGGTGCTGCAATACCTCGCGCACGAAGCCGTTGACTATAAGGGCCACTGCCTCCTCGTCGCCAAGCCCGCGCTGCTGGCAATAAAACAGCTGGTCATCGGAAATTTTCGAAGTCGTGGCCTCGTGCTCGAATACCGAACTTGCATTGCGGCTTTCGATATAGGGCACCGTATGGGCCCCGCACCTGTTGCCGATCAGCAGACTGTCACACTGGGTGAAATTGCGCGCACCAGCGGCTTTTGCATGGGCCGAAACCTGCCCCCTGTAAGTGTTGTCCGATTGCCCGGCGGCTATACCCTTGGCAATGATAAGGCTGGAGGTATTCCTGCCCAGGTGGATCATCTTGGTGCCACTGTCCACCTGCTGGTGACCATTTGAAACCGCAATTGAATAGAATTCCCCTCGCGATCCGTCGCCGCGCAGGATGCACGAAGGATATTTCCAGGTTATGGCCGAACCGGTTTCCACCTGGGTCCAGGAAATTTTTGAATTCTTTCCCCGGCAATCCCCGCGCTTGGTGACGAAATTGTAAATCCCGCCCTTTCCGTTCTTGTCGCCCGGGTACCAGTTCTGCACCGTGGAATATTTTATTTCCGCATCATCCAGCGCAACCAGTTCCACCACTGCCGCATGCAACTGGTTTTCATCGCGCATCGGCGCCGTACACCCCTCCAGATAGGAAACATAAGAACCTTCATCAGCAATTATCAGCGTGCGCTCGAACTGGCCGGTCTTTGGTTCATTTATCCGAAAGTAGGTGGAAAGCTCCATCGGGCAGCGCACCCCCTTGGGTATGTAGACAAACGAACCATCGGTGAACACGGCCGAATTGAGCGTGGCATAAAAATTGTCACTGACCGGAACCACGGAGCCTAGATATTTCTGCACCAGCTCCGGGTGGGTTTTTACCGCCTCGGAAATCGGGCAGAATATGATTCCCGCCTTGGCCAGTTCTTCCTTGAAGGTGGTGACCACCGAAACCGAATCAAACACCGCATCCACGGCGACCCGGGCTCCTTCCACACCAGCCAGAATGGCCTGTTCGGCCAGGGGAATGCCAAGTTTCTTATAGGTTTCCAAAAGTTCCGGATCCACCTCGTCAAGACTCTTGGGCCCCGGAGTGTTCTTGGGAGCTGCATAATAATGCAGATCCTGAAAATCTATCCTTGGATATTTGACCCTTGCCCAGGTCGGCTCCTTCATGACCTGCCAGCGCTCTAGGGCCTTCAGTCGCCATTGCAAAAGCCAGTCGGGCTCATCCTTCTTGGCCGAAATATAGCGCACGATATCGGCATCAAGGCCCTTTGGAGCCAGTTCGCTTTCGATATCGGTGGCAAAACCATACTTGTACTTGTCCACGTCGAGCTCTGAAACATGCTCCACGGTTTCCTTGACTGCAACCATTTCAACTCCTGCCGATCTGTGGCGTCTTCATCTGATTTTCTTTCCTGTGCCGTGCAACCAGGCGGCCAAGGGCTGCCAGGGCCATTTCCATGTCATGCCTGGTGCTGTTCCAGCCCACGCTTACCCGGATGGCACACCGGGCCAGTTCACCAGAGACCCCCATGGCTTCAAGAACCGGGCTTGCAGAAACCTTTCCCGACGAACAGGCCGAGCCGGAAGAAACCGCGATCCCCTCCAGATCAAGGGATATCAGGGCAGTTTCGTTTCCGATTCCCTCAAAGGCAAAATAACTGACGGTACCGATTCTGTTCGCTCCGCGCCCGAAGATCTGCACATTCCCGTCGATCTGCAAGAGCCCGTCCTCGAAATACTCGATCAGCCCCTTGAGCTTTCCGATGTCGAAATGACGCCAGGCCTGTGCCGCCGCCTCCCCGAAACCGGCAACCAGCATGGTGGCCAGAGTTCCGCCACGCCGTCCCATTTCCTGGCCGCCACCGGGAATGATCCTGGCCCCGTTGCAATGTTCCTTCATCAGCAGAGCCCCGACCCCGGCAGCCCCCCCCATCTTGTGGGCGCTGATCGCCATCATGTCAGCACCGGCGGTGGCAAATTTCATGGGCAGTTTTCCATAGGCCTGCACCCCGTCCACCAGCATCAGATATCCCGTGCCGGCCACTGTTCTTTCTATTTCTTCAATGGGCTGAATTACCCCGGTTTCCCCGTTCACCAGGTGAACGCAGACCAGGGCCCGGCTCCTAAAGCGCCTGTGCTCGGCCAGCATTCTTTCCAGCTCCCCGACATCTATGACCCCGTCTTTGTCAAGGGGAACATATTCCAGGTCCGCCCCGCTGATTTCTGCCGCACCGATTACTGATTTGTGCTCCCCCCGGGAAAGAAAGATTTTTTCCACCCCCAGATGGTTTACCGACCCGACTATCCCCTGGGTGATGGCCTCGCTGGCCGATCCGCAAAACACCACCTGGGAACGTTCGGCCCCGGCCAGATCTGCCACCTGGGAACGGGCCTTTTCGATGATATTGGCCAGGGCCCGTCCTTCACCATGAATCGAAGAAGGGTTACCCACCATTTCCATAACACCGGTCATGACCTGGCGCGCTTCTTCAAGCAGCACGCCCGAAGCATTATGATCCAGATATACCCGTGAATTGCCCATCTTCAACCTGAAAACTTTTCAACAGAATAAAATCAAACCGAGCCGGATCCCGAAAAAACTCCTTCAACGACCACTTTGCCAATCAATCCTTGAATTTGGTGCCCCCACTAATCTAAAAGGATCTGCGCCGACTGATCTTGTATCAAGAACTTCTAGTTTTGAATAATTCTAAACTAGTCCTTTCGTCGGCTCTATGTAAGGGTCAGAACACATAACGTCAAGCGGATATGAGCCAGTGTGTCCGGGTTTGAAGTAAAAATTGAAATTTTATGAGTATAAGGACCAAGTCTCCATGCCAGAAGTAATTTACAACGGTCCCAGTGGAAGGGTTGAGGGCCGTTATCAGCCGGGAAAGGAACCCAATGCCCCGGTGGCGATAATCATGCACCCCCATCCCGAATTTGGCGGCAACATGAACAATCAGATCATTTATGACCTTTATTACATGTTCGTGGAGCGCGGTTTTGCCACCCTTCGTTTCAACTCGCGGGGGGTCGGGCGCTCCCAGGGTATTTTCGATCATGGCCCGGGAGAACTTTCCGACGCCGCCGCCTCCCTGGACTGGCTGCAATCCATCAATCCCGAGAGCAAGGGATCCTGGATTGCCGGCTTTTCGTTCGGCGCCTGGA
>WFPQ01000151.1 GCA_015487515.1 Hyphomicrobiales bacterium
CCTGCCAAGTCCGGCAATTCCGTCAAGTCCGGCAATTCCGGCATGCGACACGGTCAGAAACCCGGGAAAACCCGGCGTAAAAATCCATTCTGACTTTAATTTTCAATTTTATCTGCAATACGTTGATTTTTTGCCAATGTAGTGTTAGCGTTTTGCAATGGGAGGGGTGATGTCACGATCCTGCAATACCTCTTCCGTGATTTTGACAAGTTAGCCAGGAAAGATTTTTCATTGTCCATCCCCATGACGGATGGCCATGATTCAAAAGCAACAGGGAGTGCAGATCATGAAATTTTTTGCCAGAAACGCCTTTTTGGCAGCGGCCATCATGGCCCCGGGCCTTGCCATGGCTCAGGCCTGGGACATGCCGACGCCTTATTCCGACAAGGTTTTTCACACCATCAACATCATGGAGTTTGCCGATGAGGTGAACAAGGCCACCGATGGCGCCATGACCATAACCGTGCATTCGGCCGGATCCTTGTTCAAGCATTCGGAAATCAAGAACGCGGTACGCAGCCAGCAGGTTCCCATAGGAGAATTCTTTTTGTCACGCCTGTCCAACGAAGATGCAGCCTATGGCATAGATTCCCAGCCATTCGTTGCCACCTCCTATGAAGAGGCCGAAGCCCTCTGGAAGGCCCAGCGCCCCGTGATAACCGAATTGCTGGCCAGGCAGGGCCTGATGCCCCTGTTTGCGGTGCCATGGCCTCCCCAGGGTCTTTACACCAAGGGCGAGATAAACTCGGTTGCCGACCTGGCCGGTCTCAAGTTCAGGGCCTATAACGCCGCCCTCGAACAGTTTGCAACCCTGGCCGGGGCCTCTCCGACCCAGGTGGAAAGCCCCGACATTCCCCAGGCCTTCGCCACCGGGCAGGTTGAAGCCATGATCACCTCCCCCTCCACCGGAGTCAGTTCCCAGGCCTGGGATTTCGTTTCCACCTATACCCCGATCAATGCCTGGGTTCCCAAGAACATCGTCGTGGTCAACAAGGCCGCCTTTGATGCCCTTGACGCTTCCGTTCAGCAGGCAATCCTGACTGCAGCGGCCAATGCCGAGACCCGCGGCTGGGCCATGAGCCGGGCCGAAACGGAAGAAAAGACTGCAATCATGGCGGAAAACGGCATCAATGTGGTGGAGCCGAGCCCCGAACTGATGGAAGGTCTCAGGGCCATTGGCGCCAAGATGCAGGAACAATGGAATGCTACCGCCAGCCAGGAAGCAAAATCCATCATAGAAAAATTCAACATGTAAGGTTGCCTGTGTTGAATTGGGACAGGCGGAGAAACTCCGCCTGTCCACCCATGGCTCTGCCATAGGAATCTTTTGCACTTCGATTGTAGGATTCCATTGAAGGCACGTATCCATCCAAAAACCGGCGGGGGGAATATTGATGACACGGAAATTTCTTGATGCTCTTTACCTGGCAAGCGGCGTGGTTTCGGCCGGGTTCCTGGTGCTTATCTGCATCCTGGTAACCCTTCAGGTGCTTTTGAACCTGACCATAAAGATATTTGGAGTGGAGGCCGCCGCCACCATACCGTCCTACGCGGAATTTGCCGGTTTTTTCCTGGCTGCCGCCTCCTTTCTGGCCCTGGCCTATACCCTGACCCGGGACGGTCACATAAGGGTTACGCTGGTAATGCAGTTTCTGCCGGAAAAAATCCGCTGGCTTGCAGAGATTTTTGCCCTTGGCCTGTGTGCCATCACCTCAGCCTATGCCACCTGGTTCATGGGCTGGCTGACCCTGCAGTCCCTGGATTTTGGCGACATGTCCCCCGGAATCATAGCCGTTCCCCTGTGGATACCCCAGACCAGCCTGACCCTTGGCCTGGCCATATTCACCATTGCCCTTGCGGATCTGGCAGTGAGCACCCTCATCCACAAGAAGATAATGCTGCAACCCCGGGCCATGGGCGAATGAACCCTTGATCAGGCCATGCCGGGCCCGGCGGCCACAAATCCGTTCCAGATAGCAAAAGACGAGAAAATGCCAGAAATTATAATCATTGCCCTGTTGCTGATCGGCCTGCTGGTCCTGCTGGCCAGCGGAGTCTGGGTTGCCTTTTCCCTGATCCTTGTGGCCATTGCCGGCATGGCCATATTCTCATCGGCCCCCATCGGACAGGTCATGGCCACCATCCTTTGGGGGGCCAGCCATTCCTGGGCCCTGGCGGCCCTGCCCATGTTCATATGGATGGGAGAAATATTGCTCAGGTCCCGCATGTCCGAAGACATGTTTTCCGGCCTTGCCCCCTGGCTGATGAAGATGCCCGGCCGGCTTTTGCACGTCAACGTGCTGGGC
>WFPQ01000152.1 GCA_015487515.1 Hyphomicrobiales bacterium
GGTTCCCACAAAACCACTGGCAACCATGGCAATGATCAGGGGAACGTAGTTCCAGAATGCAAAACCGAACAGGACGAAGGCCAAAAACTTGAACAGGTTCTGACTGGTCATCAAAAAAGCATGGGTGCCAACAACCTGGCGGCGGTCCGAGAGGTGACGCACGAAGGTCATGACAAGGGGGCCGGATATGCCGACAATCATGCCGACCGCAGACGTGAAAATGCCGGCAAGAGCAGTTGAAACAGCCCCCCTGCCCTCGATATCCGGCTTTGGGCCCCAAACGGAATAAAGCAGGAAAAGGGCAATGGCACCCTTGAACAGATTGTCCGGCATGGCAGTGGCCACCCGGGCCCCCATGAATGCACCAAGAGCAGAACCGGCAATGAACCAGCCCACGAACTGCCACTGAATGCTGGCACGGCGCAAAAATGCCCGCCCCCCGTTGGACCCCAGTTGCACGGCCCCGTGAACCGGAACCACGATAACCGCTGGCAGCAAAAGACTCATGGCCGCAATCAGCAAAGACCCTCCGCCCAGGCCGAAACTGGCCGTCATGGCAGAGGTGAAAGCGCTCAGGATCACAAGAAAAAGCGTTGAATAGGCATCAAGGCCGGGAGCAACAAAAAAAAGAAAAAAATCACTCACAAGACCATCCGATGCAGAAAAACCCGGCGCAGCAGGCGCCGGGTACGAAGACAGACCCTATTCCGGCTTCTCTTCCCTTTGCTGATCGGACTGCATCAGGCTGTAAAGGGCCTTTTTCTCAGAACCGGTCAGGCTGGTTTCTATATCATCGTCCGGTCGCGCCTGCAGCATTTTCCGCCGCCGCAGGCGAACCAGCAAGATGACAATACCGACAATCATGACAAATGGCGTGAAAAACCAGAGCACATAGGTATGGGGAGCAAAATAGGGACGCAACAGAATGAATTCCCCATAGCGCTCAACCATGAAATCCATTATCTGGCGGTCCCCGTCGCCAATCAGGAGACGCTCGCGAATGAGCAGGCGGACATCCTTGGCAAAGGAAGAATCACTCTCGTCAACGGACTGATTCTGGCAGACAAGGCACCTCAATCCGGCCGCGATGGCCCGGGCCCGGGCCTCAAGAACCGGGTCATCCATGACCTCGTCCGGTTCAATGGCCGTGGCAGGCGCGACAAGGGCCGGCAGGGCAAGGGTAAAAACAGCCAGAGCAACCAGAAGCCACCTCATTCTGCAGGCTCCGGTACAGTACGGGAAGATTTTGGCACTCCAATGCGGAGCCTGCGATCACTAAGGGACAGGAACCCGGCCCCCGCCATTATGACCGTACCAAGCCATATCAGGATTATATAAGGCTTGTACCAAACGCGAACCACGCGCGATCCATCCTCGCTGACATCGCCAAGGCTGATGTAAATCTGGGAAAAGCCATAGGTAAGTATTCCAGCCTCGGTGGTCGGAATTCGCGAAGCCGTATAAACACGCTTTTCCGAAGAGCCCTGGCTGACCCAGCCCCAGGGAGTGGTCACTTCAAAGTCTACCTTTTCAGCCACGAAATTGTCTTCCAGGCGACGGCTGACATCGAGCTTCTTGACCGTGTAACCCGCTATTTCAATACTTTCGCCAACGGCAATCCTCTCGACCCTTTCAACCTCCCAGGCGCTGACCGAAACAACTCCCAGAACAAAAACCCCAAGACCAAAATGGGCCAGCATGGTGGACCAGGCAATCTTTGGCAAACCCTTAAGACGGCGCCAGGACTGGGAAAGCTCGATCCTGCCAAGCTTGATGCGGTCGACAATGTCGGCAATCGCTCCAAGCCCAACCCAAATGCCAAGCAACAGGCCAAAGGATGCAAGGGATACACTTTCTCCCGAAAGCATCACGAGAATGACAGCCAGCAGCAGGGAAAGCCCGGCAGCACCAGCCATGCGCTGGGTTACCCCAACGAAATCACCACGCTTCCAGGCCATGAAAGGACCAAAGGGAATTATTACAAGCAGGGGAGCCATCAAGAGACCAAAGGTAAGGTCAAAAAACGGTGCGCCAACCGAAATGAGCGTGCCGTTTACTGCCTGCAGGACAAGCGGGTAAAGGGTGCCCACCAAAACGGCAACAACCGCCGTGGAAAGAAAAAGATTATTGACCACCAGCATGCCCTCGCGGCTGATGGGAGCAAAAAGCCCACCGGCCCGCAAAGACTTGGCACGCCAGGCAAACAGGCCATAGGCCCCGCCAATAACAGCAAAAAGCATGCCCAGAATGAACATGCCGCGGGTGGGATCCGAGGCAAAGGAATGGACCGACGTCAATATGCCGGAGCGCACCAGGAACATGCCAAGCAGGGAAAGGGAAAAAGCCAGGATGGAAAGGAATATGGTCCAGACCTTAAGGGCATTGCGCTTTTCCATGACGATGGCCGAATGCAACAGGGCCGTGGCAGCAAGCCATGGCATCAGGGAGGCGTTCTCGACCGGGTCCCAGAACCACCAGCCGCCCCAGCCGAGCTCATAATAGGCCCAGTAGGAACCCATGGCGATGCCAAGGGTGAGAAAGGCCCAGCTGCCAAGGGTCCAGGGGCGGACCCAGCGCGCCCAGGCCGCATCTATGCGACCGGAAATCAGCGCGGCAACGGCAAAGGAGAAACAGACGGAAAGACCAACATAACCAACATACAAAAGCGGAGGATGAATGGCCAGGCCTATGTCCTGCAGGATCGGATTGAGATCACGGCCTTCGGCAGGAGGGGGAAACAGCCTCGTGAAGGGGTTGGAAGTAAAAACCGAAAAGGCAATGAATGCCGCACCAAGCGCACCCTGCACACCCAGAACCAGGGCCAGCAGATCGCTGGGAAGATTCTTGCCAAAAAATGCCACCGCCGCGCCAAAGCCGGTGGCAATGACAATCCATAACAGAAGTGAACCTTCATGGTTGCCCCAGACCGCGGTGATCTTGTAGATCAGCGGTTGCAGGGTATAGGAATAGCCATAGGCAAGTTCCAGGGAAAAATCCGAAACCACGAAAGCCTGAACAAGGGCCATGAAAGAAGCAACCACAAGCAAAAACTGCAATATGGCAGCCTGGCGCAAATAGGAGGTTATGCGACCGCCAATACGCCAGAAAAAGAACCCGATGCCAGCCTGGGCAAGAGCCACTGTTCCAGCCAGAATCAATGCAAAGTGTCCTAGTTCGATCGGCATTTCATTCTCCCGTGCCTGATTGTTGCTTCATATCAAATATTCCCCGGGCCATCCAAACATATTCTGGCCCCATGCCCATATGTTACGGCGCCAACATACCGGCACCCGGAACAGCCCCCGGGCCATCACGGTGCACCTAGCGGTTTTCACCGGCCCCGGCAGCACCATTCTGCCCACCGCCTCCGCTGCTGGAAGCACCGCTGCCGCTTTCCTGGTAACCGCCTTCCCCGTCACCCTTCCAGACCCCCTGTTCCTTCATGGCCGCTTCGACTTCCTTGGGTATGAAGTTCTCGTCGTGTTTTGCCAGCACATTGGTAGCCAGAAACGTGCCATCATCCTGCATGCTGCCTTCGGCAATCACCCCCTGTCCTTCCCGGAACAGGTCCGGGACCAGATTGGGATATCTGACCTCTATGCTGTTTGCCCCGTCGGTTATGGAAAAAATGTTCGAACTGCCAACCAGTACCCAGGTGCCTTCTTCAACAAGTCCGCCAATACGTATCGCCTCACTGCTGGCCAGGGATGGTCTTTCAAGCAGTTCGGTTGGTGAATAAAAGAAAACTATCTGATCACGAAGAGCATTAAGGATCAGGGCAACGGCCAGAACCACAACCGCCCCCAGTCCCAGTATCACCGCAAATCTCTTTTGTTTTCTCGTCATTTAGAAAGCCCTTCAACACAATGATATAAATCGGCCAAAACAAATTCGCTACAGCAGGTTTGCCTGTTCAAGAAGCTGACGCATCGACTCCTGGTCGCTCGCATCCGGGTAGGCAATGGCAGCCTTTTCGTAAGCCTGCAGGGCCTTGTCCCGTTCTCCAAGAACCAGATAGGAGCGAACAAGCTGGGTCCACTCCTCTATGCTGCCTCCCGTATCGTTCAGCCTCTCGTCAAGGGAAGCAACCATGGAACGGATCTGGGCACCCTGGGGACCATCAAGAATTATATTGCCATCAATTCCGGGAGTGGACGGATCAGCGGAGGGGGCAGCGGGAGCCGAAGGAGCAACCGGCTCCCCGCGGGCCATGGCAACGGCCAGGCTCTCGCGGGCAGCATCGACCCACGGCTCATCTTCGGTGGCCAGTTCCAAAAGGGAATTCCACTGGTCAATCGCATTGTCCCAGTCACCGCGCCTCGTGGCATCAACCGCAAGGAAAAACCGGGAGCGGGGGTGGGCAGGCTCAAGCTCGACAGCCTGCTTGAGCAAGTCGATGGCTTCAGGATTGACTTCTGCCGGGCTGGCCATGAGCAGGGCCTGGGCCAGGTCAGTCAGCCGGTCGGCCGTGGGAGGTTCAAGGCGCAGAATGTTCCTGAATGCATTGGCCGCATCCTCGTATCTGCCCGAATTCACATAGGCAGAACTCAACACCTGCCATGCCCTGATATCATCGGGATTGGTAACGGTACGTTCCTCGACCCTTCGCATTGCGTCCTCAAATTCGATCTGTGCCTGGCTCTGGGCCAGCAGTTCTTCCCGGTCCGGGTGGGAAGTGGGGGGAAACGGGGTTCCAAGGGTCAGGTAGCCGACAAATGCCAGGCCAATCACTGCAATGGTGGCAACCGATATTACAAGGCCAGCCCGGTTCTTGGTCGGGGACCTGGGGGCATCGGACATGACCGCCCGGTGACGCAGGAGTTCCCGGGCCAGTTCGGCCCTGGCATCATCAGCATCGGCAGAACTCAATTTGCCTGCCTCATGATCCTCATCTATCTTTTTGAGGCTGGCCTTGAAGTGTTCCTCGGTCTTGTCAAGAATGCTCTTGGTCTCTGAATCAGGCCTTATCGGGCGGCCGGCATAAATCAGCGCGACAAAGACAACGAGAGACAATAAAAACGTAAAAATCCAAAAGGTCATGGGCCAGCCGCTACAATGAAGATCACAGAATTAAAAC
>WFPQ01000153.1 GCA_015487515.1 Hyphomicrobiales bacterium
CTCCCGGAATGACCGTCAGCCCCACGTTCAGAACCCCGAACGCATCAAGCAGGAACACATCGAACCGATCGGCAATTTCCTCCATTCTGCCTGCGACTTGCCAATCCCTGGCAAAATCTGCCGCAGGCAGCAAATGACGAATCCGCTCATATTGGGCAAAGGCCCAATCAGCATCCAGATTTTCCATGATTTTTCCCAAAACCCCAAGCACCAAAACCGCCCTGCGGAACAAATCCGGCCCAGATCAACAAGCATCGCCAGAAATGGCGTTCTCACTCAAATTATTGCAGCGCGAACTTTTGCCGAAATCCATTCTCCCAATATCACCGCAACCAGAATGACCACCAGGATCAGCGATACCTGCGGCCAGGCCAGTATGTTCAGCGATCCCTGCAACTGCAGCCCTATGCCCCCGGCCCCGACCAGGCCAAGAACCGTTGATTCACGAATATTGATGTCCCAGCGGAAAACAGCGATCCCGGCAAAGGCCGGCAGGATCTGGGGCACTATTCCATAAACCATGACCTGCCAGCCACTGGCTCCCGTTGCCCTTATGGCCTCGACCTGGGTTGCATCAATCTCCTCGATCGCCTCATAGAGCAGCTTCGCACAAAACCCGATGGAACGGATCGAAATTGCCAGCAGGCCCGCAAATACCCCGGGCCCCACGATTGAAACCAGCAGCAAGGCCCAGATCAGGGAATTTATGGAACGGCTGGAAACGATTACCAGCAGGGCAAAGGGACGGATCAGGCCCGCCGAATAAACATCCTCGCCCGTTGTCGTCATGATGAACTTGCGCACGAAAGGCGGAATGAACCCTACGGCCCACGGATGCAGCGGAATCTTGGGCGTGGTATTCTGCGCCGCCAGAAAGGCCACCGGCACGGCGATCACCAGCGCAATCACGGTACCAAGAGTGGCTATGTTGAAGGTATCCCAGATCGGTTTGCCAAGGCTGGTTATATATTCCCAGCGCGGCGGGAAGGCCCTCGTGCCGATATCGGCCGCGATCCTTGGCGCATCGAAAAAGAAATACCACGTGGTCTCCGCCGATATTTTCATCCAGCTCAGGTAAAACAGAATTGCCGCCGTCATCCACATTGCCCAGCGCAGCAACTGCCCGTTCCGGTCCCTTACCTGCCAAACTTTCACATTCTTTGAATTGATCCTGGTCGGCATTATTGAACCCTCGCCCTGATATTGCCGGAAATGAACTCAAGAGCCATTACCGTCACTATGATCATGATCAAAATTGCAGCAACCGTATCGAATTCATAACGGTCAAAGGCCGTGTTAAGGGTCGCCCCGATACCGCCGGCCCCGACCAGTCCCAGCACTGCCGATTCCCTGAAATTGATGTCCAGCCGATAGATCGAAAGTCCGATGAGCCGCGGCATCACCTGTGGCTGCACCCCGAAATTGACCCATTGCAACCACGATGCTCCGGTGGAACGGATCGCCTCGGCCTGGGACTTGTTCATGTCCTCTATGTCTTCGGCCAGCAATTTTGCCAGGAACCCGATGGTGGCAAAACTAAGGGTGAGAAAGCCCGCCAGGGGCCCGAACCCGAAAATCGCCACCAGCAAAATTGCCACGATGATCTCATTCAGGGCCCTTGAAATCGAAATGATTCCCCTGCAGATCAGGTAAACGGGCAATGGCGCTATGTTGCTGGCCGCCCCAAGGGCAATGGGAATCGAAATGGCAATGCCAACTATGGTGGAGGTTATGGTCATGATCACGCTCTCGATCATGCCCTCGTAAATATCGGGCCAGCGCGAAATGAAATCCGGTTGAGAAAAACCGACTATGAAACGCCAGCCCCGTTCCAGGCCCAGATAAACCCTTTCCCAGCTGACCTCCAGTGAACCGATGGCCAGTATCAGGTAAATGACTGTTGCTATTATCAGCCCCCAGCGCAAAAACGGGTTACTGATGAAATGGGGTTTGCGCCATGGTTTGCCGACCCGGTCCTGAAGTGTCACGCTCATGCTTCACCTTTTTTGCCTTCACCATCAACATCATCGGCATCATAATCGTCATCATCAACCGCTTCTATGGTTGCTTCCCAGTCCTCTTCCCCGTAAATCTCGGTCAACACGTCCGGGGTCAACTGATTGGGGGCGCCATCGAAAATGATCCTTCCCATCTTAAGCCCCACCACCCTTTGCACGAACATCTGGGCCAGGCTCACATCATGAATGTTGATGATGGCGGCCAGCTTGCGCTCCTCGCACATCTCGACGATCAGCCGCATTATCTCCCTGGAGGTTTTCGGATCCAGGGAAGCCGTTGGTTCATCGACCAGCAACACCGCCGGGTCCTGAATGAGAGCCCGGGCAATACCGACCCTTTGCCGCTGACCACCCGAAAGTTCATCGGCCCGCTTGTCGGCCATGTGCAGCAGTCCGACCCTGTCCAGCAGGCGAAAGGCCTCGTCCACGTCCGACTGGGGAAACTTTCTGAAAAAACTGCGGAAAAAACCCACATATCCAAGACGCCCCGACAACACGTTTTCCATTACGCTCAATCGCTCGACCAGGGCATATTCCTGAAAGATCATCCCCATGCGCCGCCGCTCGCGCCGCAACCCGCTCGAGCCCAGGGACGTTACATCGACCCCGTCCAGAATCACGCTGCCCCCCGTTGGTGAAACCAGCCTGTTTATACACCTGATCAGGGTGCTTTTCCCCGCTCCGGAAGGCCCGATCAGGGCAATGACCTGTCCCTTTGGAACCTCCATGTCTACTTCTGAAAGTGCCTTGTCCCCGGTTTTGTAGACTTTTGTAAGCTTCTCTAGCTTCAGCATTATTTCACCCCAAACAGCACGCCACGAACCGCGGCGCGAGAAAAAACGTCCGCGCGCATGTTTCACGCGCGGACATCATCATCATTTCAGCGATTATTCGCAGGCGTAGGAAACGCCGTTGGCAGCATCAATCTTGCGAATGACGTCCCAGAATTCCTTGTAGGTCATTCTCAGGAACTGGCCTTCGTTGGATTTTTCAAACTCACGCTGCAACGAGGTTCCTTCCCACTCAAAGGTGAAGAATGCTTCTTCGATCTTGTCCCTGAGTTCGGGAACCAGGTTATAAACGGTTCCAAATCCCGTGGTCGGGAATGTCTGTGACTTGTAGATCGAAACCACGTCCTCCGGCTGAATGACACCGCGGGAAATCATCCGCGACAGGACCGAATTTGCAATCGAGGCTGCCGGATAATCCTTGTTGGCCACCCCCAGAATCGAATTGTCGTGCTTGCCGGAAAATACCGGTTCGAAATCACGGCCCGCCACCATGTCAAATTCACTGGCCAGAATGGCAGAGGGCGCCTTGAAGCCGGAATTGGAAGTTGGCGAAGTAAAGGCCAGAACACCACCCTTGATGTCTTCGACCTTTTCGATGCCCGAGCCGGGATAGGTAATGATTTCCATCTCATAGCCAAAGTTGCCATCAAGGGAAGCCATGATGGTGAACGGATTGAATCCGGCACAATTTACGGCCAGCGGATTGGACCCGGTATTAAAACCGGCAATGTGCAGACGGCCGGAACGCATGGCCTCTATCTGGGCTGCATTGGACTGAACCGGGAAAAACACCACGTCCTTGCCGGTCACTTCTTCCAGGTAATCAAGGAAATCGGACCATGCCTCCTTGTAGACCGCCGGATCCTCGACCGGGGTATAGGCAAAAATCAGCGTATCTGGATCAACCAGTTCCGCAGGATCGGTCGGTGTATCGGCCAGCAGGTCCCCGTCCCTGTCGCAATAGCGTTCATCCAGCGTTCCACGCGGACAGTCTTCCTGCGCATATGCCCCGCTTGCACTCAATAACAGCGCAGCCGCGATGGTCGCCAGAATTGTTTTTGTTTTCATTTCTTCTCTCCCTTTAGTACTCAGACCCAATTAAGTCCCATTATTGACAAAAACGCAATTATTTATTTTCTGCAGAGAGGCCCTCTGCACAGCATATTGAACATTCATAAAATCAGCGCGGCCCTGAAATCGTTTACATTGGTTCCGGTCGGTCCCGTTACCAGCAAATCACCGATTGCAGCAAAGGCGGCCCAGGAATTGTGATCGGCCAGATATTTTTCCCCATCTATATTTTGCGCCTCCATTCTTTGCATGCTCTGCCCGTCGCAAAACGCCCCTGCATTGTTTTCAGACCCGTCCCTTCCA
>WFPQ01000154.1 GCA_015487515.1 Hyphomicrobiales bacterium
CCATAAACTATGCGCTCGGCCGTGGATTTCTTTCCATCCTTCATCAGGGAATTCATGAACTTGGAAACCACCAGATCACCAAACTTGGGATCGGGAATGACTTCACGTTTTTCTGCACGATGCCTGCGGGACATGGCTAAAATTACTCCTTACTTAGGACGCTTGGCGCCGTATTTGGAACGGCGCTGCTTGCGATCCTTGACACTCTGAGTATCCAGAACGCCACGCAAAATATGATAACGGACACCGGGAAGGTCACGAACACGCCCGCCCCTTATGAGCACGACCGAGTGCTCCTGCAGATTGTGCCCCTCACCCGGAATATAGGAAATGACTTCGCGCTGATTGGTCAGGCGGACCTTGGCAACCTTGCGCAGGGCCGAGTTAGGTTTTTTGGGGGTTGTCGTGTAAACACGGGTGCAAACGCCGCGCTTTTGCGGATTGGCCTCCATGGCCGGAACCTTGTTCCGCCTGGGCTTTGCCTGCCGCGGTTTGCGTATCAGCTGGTTAATGGTCGGCATCTCGCTCGAAACCTTTGTTCTTGTCCCAACAATTCATTTCAAAAGACACAACAGGCAAAAGGCGCCACACAAGCCAAGATACCAGGCCAGCGGCGCTAATCGTTGCATTGGAGCACCCGAACCGGGGGCACTCATACACCAGCAATTGCTACGTCTTTTCACCCGATGATGTGTTTGAATTTTTTCGGAAATCCTCGTCAGCGGGACAAGGGTTCACATATCAAATTCACGACCGATCATTCAGATGGGGTGGCTATACCTCCCCCCCGTGCAACCGTCAAGTGTTTGTTATCAATAAAAATCGGATTTCACCCTGGACTGCTCGTCAACAGGCATTTGATGCAGGCACCAGTCCTGCCCTGAACCCGCAACCGCTTCAAACGGGCAATTCTTCACGCTGATACGGCAAAAAATCTAGAATTGGGCCTTATATCCCAAAGAGCCGGATACCGAAAACGATCCGCCCTGCCCCATTCCCGCACTGGCCGAAATGTCAAAACTGCTCATGTCGCCAACATCAAGGGAAACCTCACCCCCCAGATAGCCCGTTAATGCGCCACCATTGTTCAATGGCATGGCAAGGGTCTGACCCAGCAGAACAACGTCCTGCGTTGCGCCGCCAAGCATCTGGCGATATTGCAGACCGCCGCGAACGGTCAAGTTGCCATTTTCAATGGCCCGGCTGGCCGCCAGTTCCAGATCCCCCTCAAATAGCTGCACCTGGCGCGCACCAATGCTGATATTGGCGCTGGAGCCGGTTTCACTATAACTATCAACCTGTTGCATGGAGATTCTTGCGCTGGCGCCCGGGGTCAGGGTCCAGATCCCCCCGCTTGCAATATTCACCCCGGCCCGAACTTCAGGCGCCACAAACCAGCTGCCATAATTCGCACCGGCATAGGAAACCCCGAGCGGGGCCAGATTATCGTTGACCAGCCGCGAGGAAACATTCTCCTGCCCGCCGACAAACAGGTTCAGATCGGCAAAAAACCGGTCCAGAGTTACATTGGCATAAATTCCGCCAACCATCCCCTGGCTTTTTATGCTTTGGGATTGCATCCAGGCGGAGTTAACATTCAGCCCCGAGGCCTGATAGCCGATCATGGCGCCAATGGAGAAATTATCATTCAGAACAAATGCCCCGCCCGCCGCAACGCCTCCGTTCACGGATGCATAATCATTGAATATCCCTTGCGCCCCATATCGGGAATAGCCGCCAAATCCCCTGATCCACAAGTTATCATGATCACCGGGCCCATTCCGGCGGACAAGATCGGACAGGGAGCCAACATTATCGGCCAGCATATCCGGGGCAGCACCAAGGGCTGTCGGGTCAAGGGTGGCAAAGGTTCCGGTTGCAGCATCATAGACCCATGGCACCTCGCCGCCAATGGTGGGCGGTCCGGCAAGATCGGCCGGATCAAACTGCCACAGAACGGACTGGGAGCGCCCGGTGGTTATGTTCAGCGTGGCATCATCACCCATGTCAATTTCCCCGCCAATGAATGAGGGGGCCATCAGGTTGAGGGTATTGCCCAAGGCAAATCCAAACGAATTGGACTGCACGCTAACCACATAACCGGAATTGTTGACGGTGTTTTGAACCAAGGCAACAATGCCAACGGCATCATTTCCAACGGTCAGAATACGTCCTGTATTGTTGATATTATTGTCAAGAACAGCCATCATGCCAAAAGCGCCATAACCGGCTGTTTCGATGGTGCCGCTATTATTGATCCCATTGTTTATGCTGGCAATCACGCCGAATGAACCATCCCCGGCAGTATTAATGACACCGGCATTGCTTATTGCGTTGCCAAAACCGCCAATGATGCCATAAGAATTTTCGCCCGCGCTTGAGATAGTACCGGTATTGTCTATCACGTTATTTTCATCTGCAACAATTCCTGGAGAATCATCACCTGCCGTACTTATGGTTCCGGCATTTGCCATGGTGTTGTTATCAAAGACATAAATGCCCGCTGCAAAGTCCCCGGCGGTTGCTATGCTTCCGATATTGGTGATCGAATTAAAATCAATGGCAAATATGCCTTCGGAATTACGCCCCCTGGTTGAGAGCACTCCCCCATTGACAATGGTGTTGGTGTTGCCGCCTGCATTCACCGCTTCGGTATTGTCCGTGATTGTAGTTATGGAACCCGACTGCTCAATGGTCAGACTGCCATTACCAACCAGCAGGTGGGCAACATCACCATTGGTCACCATGGTTGGTGTATCCACCACATATTCAGCCGCAACCACGGGCAATACCAGGGCGGTTGAGGTCAACAGGCCCAATACCGTTCGATTCAATAGGTTCTTGCTGATCACGCCAATACCTGCCCGTCCTCCAACTCGACTGTTTTGCCCCTGAAGACAAATATACATGTACCAGTTTTGCAAATAAAATGTACGCAAACGCACACAACTTTTTTCAAGGACAATTTTGATGAGCAGGCATGATCACTGACTAATGCCGCAAAATTCTTGACCCGGGTTTTCATGAGGCCTTTTCGGACGCCCTATCTGGATATGGTCGAGATTTTCCAGGCTGTTATTGGTGCAAATACGCCCGTCCCCTTGGGTTTTGGACTGGCCAGAAACAGAATTGATCCTATTCAATCCGAAAGTGCTCTAGACCGGACAGACCTGCCCGGCCCGCCGTACGACCAAAAAGGGCCGCCCCGAAAGGCGACCCTTCAAATCACATGTAAAAGACTGACATCCAAAAATCGCCAGTTACGGTTCAGACTTAGCTTTTCGAAATATCCCCATCCGATCCAGCATCAGTTTCCCCTGCGCCATCAGGTTTACCATCTGCCTCCGATGCTTCAGCTTCAGCAGTGCCCTGGGCCTCGATATCCGGGGAAGAACCAAACACCTGATCTGCATCAAGGGTTTTCTCTTCGCTATCGGAAACATCACCGCCCCCCGGCGTTTCTTCCCTGGGTGCTTCAAGAGCGGCGGCCTCGGCCTGCCGGCGCCTTTCCTCAAGAATGAGATCATCGCGCCGGGCCGCGATATTCTTGAACTTGGCGGTGGCAGCACCGGTTCCGGCCGGAATCAGGCGGCCGACTATCACGTTTTCCTTCAGGCCTTCCAGCAGATCTGCCTTGCCGCTGACCGAGGCTTCAGTCAGAACCCGGGTGGTTTCCTGGAACGAAGCGGCGGAAATGAAGGAACGGGTCTGCAGCGAAGCCTTGGTTATGCCCAGCAGCACCGGAACATATTCGGCCGGTTTCTTTCCTTCTGCCACCAGTTGCTCGTTCAACAGGTCCAGGTCCACCTTGTCCACCTGCTCTTCCTTCAGGAGCCCCGAATCACCCGGAACGGTGATTTCCGCCTTCTGCAGCATCTGGCGGACAATGACCTCGATATGCTTGTCATTTATCACCACCCCCTGCAGGCGGTAGACCTCCTGGATTTCATTGACCAGGTACTTGGCCAGTTCCTCGACCCCGTGAATTGCAAGGATATCGTGGGGGGCCGGATTGCCGTCGAGCAGATATTCACCGCGATCTATCTGGTCACCTTCCTGGAAATGGAAAGGCTTGCTCTTCGGAATGAGATATTCCACCGGCTCCCCGTTTTCCTCGAATGGCTCGATTATGATCCGGCGCTTGTTCTTGTAGTCCCGGCCAAAGCGAATGGTGCCGCCAATTTCGGCAATCACCGCATGATCCTTGGGCCTGCGGGCCTCGAACAATTCGGCAACCCTGGGCAGGCCACCGGTAATATCGGTGGTTTTTGCACTGTCCAGCGGCACACGCACCAGGACATCGCCCGGAGAAACCTTTTGCCCCGGCTCCACCGCCAGGATGGAATCCACGGACAGAAGATAACGGGCTTCCCCGCCCCTTCCCAGCTTGCAGATCTTGCCATCCTTGTAGATGGAAATTCCCGGCGTCAGGCTGTCCGAACGTTTTGCCGAACGCCAGTCAACGACGACCCTTTTGGTAAAGCCGGTCGTTTCATCGGTTGATTCGGCAATCGAGACCCCGTCTATCAGGTCCTCGAAATTGACCTCGCCGCCAACCTCGGTCAGCAACGGACGCGTATAGGGATCCCATTCGGCTATCCTTTGGCCGCGCTTGACGTCATCACCGTCATCGACCAGCAGCACCGAACCATAATTGACCCGGTGCAAGTTCAACTCGGTACCCTTCCCATCGACTATGGCGATGGAAAGGTTGCGGCCAAGCACGACCATCTGTCCGGCGGAGTTCTTGACCACATTGCGATTGCGGATCTCGACCTTTCCCTCGGCTCCCGCTTCCAGGTAGGAATTGTCGACCACCTGCGCCGTACCCCCGATATGAAAGGTACGCATGGTAAGCTGGGTGCCCGGCTCCCCGATGGACTGGGCCGCGATGACCCCTACGGCCTCACCCAGATTGACCGGAGTTCCCCGGGCCAGGTCGCGCCCATAACAGGCGGCACATACCCCCTGCCGGATTTCACAGGTCAGGGGTGAACGGATGCGGGCCGACTGAATCTCGGCCCTTTCGATGATTTCCACATCACTTTCTTCCAGCAACTGGCCCTTTCTGGCCAGAACCGTTCCATCCGGCGAGACCACGTCATCGGCAAGGGTCCGGCCCAGGATACGCTGGCCAAGGGTGGCCACAACCTGCCCGCTGTCGATCACCGATTCCATGGTCAGCCCGTTTTCTGTCCCGCAGTCGGCATCGGTTATGATCGAATCCTGGGCCACGTCCACCAGGCGCCGGGTCAGATAACCCGAATTGGCGGTTTTAAGAGCCGTATCGGCCAGCCCCTTGCGGGCCCCGTGGGTGGAGTTGAAATATTCGATGACCGTCAGGCCTTCCTTGAAATTGGAAGTGATCGGGGTTTCGATGATGGAGCCGTCGGGACGGGCCATCAAACCGCGCATTCCGGCCAGCTGTTTCATCTGGGCCGGAGAACCGCGGGCCCCGGAATGGGACATCATGTAAACCGAGTTGATCGGTTTTTGCCGCCTGGTTTCCTCGTCATAATCCACCGCCGCGATGGAAGACATCATCTCGTCGGCAACCTTGTCGCCACACTTGGACCAGGCATCGACCACCTTGTTGTATTTTTCGCCCTGGGTTATCAGGCCGTCATTGTACTGCTGTTCGAATTCCTCGACCTGCTTGCGGGTCCTGTCAACTATTTCTGCCTTGGATTCCGGAATGATCATGTCATCCTTGCCAAACGAAATACCGGCCTGGCAGGCATGCCTGAAACCCAGTTCCATGATGTGATCGCAAAAAATCACGGTTTCCTTCTGCCCGCAGGCCCGATAGACCGTATCGATCATGCCTGAGACCATTTTCTTGGTCATCAGCTGATTGCAGGTTTCATAGGGAACCGCATGGTGCTTGGGCAGCAACTGGCCGATCATCATGCGCCCGGGAGAGGTCTCGACGGTCTTTGAAACCAGTTCCCCCTCTTTCGTGCGGTTGGTGATGCGCGCCTTGATCCTTGAATGCACACTGATCAGCTTCTTGTCCAGGGCATGCTCTATCTCCGCCATGGAAGAAAAGGCCATTCCCTGCCCCGGCTCGTTCTCATAGATCAGGGACATGTGATAAAGCCCCAGAACGATATCCTGGGACGGAACGATGATCGGCTGCCCGTTGGCCGGATGCAGGATGTTGTTGGTGGACATCATCAGCACCCGCGCTTCAAGCTGGGATTCCAGCGAAAGCGGAACGTGCACCGCCATCTGGTCGCCGTCAAAGTCCGCATTGAACGCGGCACATACCAGCGGGTGCAACTGAATGGCCTTGCCCTCGATCAATGTGGGTTCGAAGGCCTGGATGCCGAGCCTGTGAAGGGTTGGAGCCCGGTTCAGCAGAACCGGGTGTTCCCGGATCACTTCATCAAGAATGTCCCAGACTTCCGGGCGCTGTTTTTCCACCAGCTTTTTCGCCTGCTTGACCGTGGAAGAAAATCCCTTGGCCTCGAGCCGTGAATAGATGAAGGGCTTGAAAAGCTCAAGGGCCATTTTCTTTGGCAGTCCGCACTGGTGCAGCATGAGTTCGGGGCCCACCGTGATCACCGAACGGCCCGAATAATCCACCCGCTTGCCCAGCAGGTTCTGCCTGAAACGGCCCTGCTTGCCCTTGAGCATGTCGGAAAGGGATTTCAGGGGTCGCTTGTTGGCCCCGGTAATGGTGCGTCCGCGCCGCCCGTTGTCCAGCAGCGCATCCACGCTTTCCTGCAGCATGCGCTTTTCGTTGCGCACGATGATGTCGGGGGCCCGCAATTCGATAAGCCTCTTCAGACGATTGTTGCGGTTTATCACCCGCCGGTAGAGATCGTTCAGGTCGGAAGTGGCAAACCTGCCCCCGTCAAGAGGAACCAGGGGACGCAATTCCGGCGGAATGACAGGAACCACCTTCAGGATCATCCATTCGGGCCGGTTTCCCGAAACCATGAACTGCTCGATCAGCTTGAGCCGCTTGGCCAGCTTCTTGGGCTTCAGTTCGGTGGTGGCCTCGGCTATCTCCACCCGCAGATCGGCAGCGATCTTTTCCAGGTCCAGGGCCATCAGCATCTCGCGAATGGCCTCGGCCCCGATCATGGCGGTAAAGCTGTCGGCCCCGTATTCTTCCTGGGCTTCCAGATATTGCTCTTCGGAAAGCAGTTCATACTGGGAAAAGGGGGTAAGCCCCGGCTCTATCACCGAATAATATTCGAAATAAAGGATTCTTTCGATATCCTTCAGCGTCATGTCAAGAAGCAGCGATATCCGCGAAGGCAGGGATTTCAGATACCAGATATGGGCTACGGGCGCGGCCAGTTCTATATGGCCCATGCGTTCGCGGCGAACCCTTGAAAGGGTAACCTCGACACCGCATTTTTCGCAGATCACGCCCTTGAACTTCATGCGCTTGTACTTTCCGCACAGGCATTCATAATCCTTTTGCGGACCAAAGATACGCGAACAGAACAGGCCGTCCCTTTCCGGCTTGAAAGTGCGGTAATTGATGGTTTCGGGTTTCTTGATCTCACCGAACGACCAGCTGAGAATCTTTTCCGGGCTGGCAATGTTGATCTTCATCTGATCAAAATGTTCGATCGGCGCCTGCGGGTTAAACGGGTCCATGACCTGATGGTGACGGTTCATTTTGTTTCTCCTGGTTCCTGCCTGAACCCGACCGTTAAGGGAAGGGTTTCAGCGGACTGATCTTGAATGGGTGGCACGGCAGGCACGACGGATCTACTCCGCCGCATCCGCAGGTGGCAATTCGGAGCCGGTCTCCTCCTCAAGAGGGTCCTCGTCACTCTGGCTCAACTCCACGTTAAGGGCCAGAGAGCGCATTTCCTTGACAAGAACGTTGAAACTCTCCGGAATTCCGGATTCGAACGCCTCGTCTCCACGAACTATCGCCTCGTAAACCTTGGTGCGGCCGGCCACGTCATCGGACTTGATGGTCAGCATTTCCTGCAGGGTATAAGCCGCGCCATATGCTTCAAGGGCCCATACCTCCATCTCGCCGAAACGCTGCCCGCCAAACTGGGCCTTGCCTCCCAGCGGCTGCTGGGTGACCAGGGAATAGGGGCCGATGGAACGGGCATGGATCTTGTCATCCACCAGGTGATGCAGTTTCAGTATATAGATATAGCCCACCGTGACCGGCCGCTCGAACTGTTCACCGGTGCGTCCGTCATAAAGAATGCTCTGCCCGGTGCCTTCAAGCCCCGCCTTTTCCAGCATTTTCTCGATATCGGTCTCCTTGGCCCCGTCAAATACGGGGGTGGAAATGGAAACCCCCCTGCTCAACTGCTCGGCAAGACGTATTATGCTGTCATCATCATAATCACCGACTTTTTCCTCTCCTCCCTCATAGAGTTCTTCCAGTTCCTTCTTCAGGGGGTCTATGTCCCCCTTGCGGTGATAGGCTGCCAGCATGTCTTCTATCTTCTTGCCCATGCCCGAACAGGCCCAGCCCAGGTGGGTCTCCAATATCTGCCCCACATTCATGCGCGATGGCACGCCAAGGGGGTTCAGCACCACGTCCACGTGAGTGCCATCCTCCAGGTAGGGCATGTCCTCGATCGGCATGATACGGCTGACAACGCCCTTGTTGCCATGACGTCCCGCCATCTTGTCACCGGACTGGATCTTGCGCTTGGTGGCCACGAAAACCTTGACCATCTTCATGACGCCCGGCGGCAGTTCGTCCCCGCGCTGCAGCTTGTCCACCTTGTCGATGAAGCGGCGCTCCAGCAGCTTGCGACTTTCTTCATACTGGGCATGCAGGGCTTCCATTTCGGCCATTATCTTGTCGTCATCGACCGCAAACTGCCACCACTTGGAGCGCGGGTTGGCATCGAAAATGGAATCGTTGAGCTTGGTGCCCTTTACATATCCCTTCGGCCCGGCAATGGCTTTCTTGCCAAACAGCATTTCCTTCAGCCGGGCATAGACATTGCGGTCCAAAATGGATTGTTCGTCATCCCTGTCCTTGGCCAGGTGCTCGATTTCCTCCCGCTCTATGGCCATGGCCCGTTCGTCTTTTTCTATGCCGTGGCGATTGAACACCCTGACCTCGACCACGGTGCCCGAATCCCCCGGGGGAACTCGCAGGGAAGTATCACGCACATCCGATGCCTTTTCGCCAAAAATCGCCCTGAGGAGCTTTTCCTCCGGAGTCATCGGGCTCTCGCCCTTCGGAGTGATCTTGCCGACCAGAATGTCCCCGGGCCCCACCTGGGCACCGATATGAACTATGCCCGCCTCATCCAGGTTGCGCATGGCCTCTTCGGAAACATTGGGAATGTCCCGGGTAATGTCCTCCGGCCCCAGCTTGGTATCCCGGGCAATCACCTCATATTCCTCGATATGGATCGAGGTAAAGACATCGTCCCTTGCAATCCGCTCCGAAAGCAGGATCGAATCCTCGTAATTGTATCCGTTCCATGGCATGAACGCCACCAGCACGTTGCGGCCCAGCGCCAGATCTCCAAGGTCGGTCGAAGGTCCATCGGCAATGATGTCCCCCTCCTCCACATGTTCTCCCACCACCACCAGCGGGCGCTGGTTGATGCAGGTCGACTGGTTGGAGCGCTGGAACTTCATCAGGTTGTAGATATCGACCCCGGTCTTTGATGCATCACTTTCCTGGGTGGCCCTGATGACTATCCTGGTGGCATCCACCTGATCGACGACCCCGGTGCGCTTGGCAACGATTGCCGCCCCCGAATCCCGGGCCACCACCGCTTCCATGCCGGTTCCCACGAAAGGCGCCTCGCTCTGGAGCAGGGGCACCGCCTGGCGCTGCATGTTCGAGCCCATCAGGGCCCGGTTCGCATCGTCATTTTCAAGGAACGGAATAAGGGACGCGGCCACCGAGATCACCTGCTTGGGCGAAACATCCATCAGGTCGATCATCTCGCGCGGGGTCAGCGAAACATTGCCCCCGTGCCTGGCGGTAACCAGATCGTTTACAAAGGTGTTGTCCTTTGAAAGCTGGGCATTGGCCTGGGCCACGTGATATTTTGCTTCCTCGATGGCCGAGAGATAGACCACCTCGTCACTGACCTTGCCATCGATCACCTTGCGATAGGGAGTTTCGATGAAACCATACTTGTTGACCCGGGCAAAGGTTGCCAGTGAATTGATCAGGCCGATATTCGGCCCCTCCGGAGTTTCGATCGGGCAGATGCGGCCATAATGGGTCGTGTGCACGTCGCGCACCTCGAAGCCGGCCCGCTCCCGGGTCAGACCACCCGGTCCCAGCGCCGAAAGACGGCGCTTGTGGGTAATCTCGCTCAAGGGGTTGGTCTGATCCATGAACTGGGAAAGCTGGGAGGATCCGAAGAACTCGCGCACCGCGGCGGCAGCCGGCTTGGCATTGATCAGGTCCTGGGGCATCACCGTATCTATTTCCACCGAGCTCATGCGCTCCTTGATGGCCCGTTCCATGCGCAACAGGCCGACCCGGTACTGGTTCTGCATCAATTCGCCAACCGAACGCACCCGGCGATTGCCCAGATTGTCGATATCATCGATTTCACCGATGCCGTCCCGCAGATTGACCAGAGTGCGCACCACTTCGACAATGTCCTCGCGGCGCAGAACCCGCACCGTATCCTCGCAATCAAGGTCAAGACGCATGTTCATCTTGACACGGCCCACGGAACTCAGGTCATAGCGTTCCGGGTCAAAGAACAGGGAATTGAACATGGCCTCGGCGGTTTCGATGGTGGGCGGTTCCCCCGGGCGCATGACCCTGTAAATGTCGAACAGGGCATCCTCGCGGCTGTCATTCTTGTCCACCGCCAGCGTATTGCGCAAATAGGCCCCCACATTCACATCGTCAATGTCCAGCACCGGTATGGCCTTGAACCCCTTTTCGAGCAGCTTTTCCACCAGCCCCTCGTCCAGTTCGTCACCGGCCTCCGCATAAATCTCGCCGGTTTCCATGCTCATCATGTCCTGGGCCAGATAAAGCCCGTAAAGGTCCTCGTTGCTTACCAGTAGTTCCTTTGTTCCGTTTTCGGCAATCTTCCTGGCACCCCGGGCCGAAAGCTTCTTGCCCGCCTCGTGAACCACATCCCCGTTCCTGGCATCCACAAGATCCTTGGCGGGTTTGATTCCCTTGTATTTTTCCGGGTCATAGGGACGTTTCCAGCCCTGCTTGACCTTCTTGAGCTCGATCGTCCTGTAATAGGTGTCAAGAATCTCCTCGGCGCTCAGGCCCAGGGCCTTGAGCAGGGAGGTGACCGGAATTTTCCGGCGCCTGTCGATACGGGCAAAAACCACGTCCTTGGCATCGAATTCTATATCCAGCCAGGACCCGCGATAAGGAATTATCCGCGCCGCAAACAGCAATTTGCCCGACGAATGGGTCTTGCCCTTGTCATGGTCGAAAAACACTCCCGGCGAACGGTGCATCTGGGAAACGATGACCCTTTCGGTGCCGTTTATTATGAAGGTCCCGTCCTTTGTCATCAGGGGCATGTCGCCCATGTAGACTTCCTGTTCCTTTATGTCCTTGACGGAACGGGCCCCCGTATCCTCATCGACCTCGAACACGATCAGGCGCAGGACCACCTTCAGGGGAGCCGCATAGGTCATGTCCCGCTGACGGCATTCCTCCGTATCGAACTTGGGTTTTGAAAATTCATATTCCACGAATTCCAGCGAAGCCGTATCGGAAAAGTCCTTGATAGGAAAAACCGACTTGAACACGGCCTGCAGACCGGTATCAGCGCGCCCCTCCTTGGGCTTTTCCATCATGAGAAACTGTTCGTAGGAATTCTTTTGAACATCGATCAGATTCGGCATCTGGATCACTTCGCGAATAGAGCCGAAAGACTTGCGTATCTTGCGCCGTCCGTTGAACGTAGCTGTCATTTTGTTTCCTCATGAATTCTGAAAGGTTCCGAGGCAAAAGTCCAAAAAACCGACAATCCGCCGTCGGCCTTCAGGACACCTGCCCTCATCTTGTCCGCGCGGCCGCCCCCATGGAGCGAACCGGCGTTTTTACTTGCCGCACTGCCTGTAACGTTCCGGGAAAATTCCATGCATCCCGATGATCGTTCCATGGCCGGCAGCAAGGTTGGGGACAGGGCATGTTCTGCCCTGTCCCCATGTTCTTGCCGGCCGGACTATTTCAGTTCGACACTGGCTCCGGCGCCCTCGAGCTTGGACTTGATTTCCTCGGCCTCGGCCTTGGCAACCCCTTCCTTGAGGGTTTTCGGCGCTCCCTCGACCAGGTCCTTGGCTTCTTTCAGGCCAAGTCCGGTGATGGCGCGAACTTCCTTGATGACATTGATTTTCTTGTCGCCAAACGAAGTCAGAACCACGTCAAAGTCGGTTTTTTCTTCGGCGGCACCCCCGGCTTCACCACCGGTCCCTGCTGCCGCAACGGCAACGGGAGCAGCGGCGGAAACGCCCCATTTTTCTTCCAGCATCTTTGAAAGCTCAGATGCTTCAAGAACGGTGAGGGAAGACAGGTCATCAACCAGTTTATTCAGATCAGCCATAGTTTTTTCTTTCGTTTCAGTTTGATATGTTTTTGAGAATTGGCCGCGACCTCAAGCCGCCGCACCTTTGTCAGCATAAGCTCCAACAACCCGGGCAACCTGTGAACCAGGGGCCTGCAGAACGGTTGCAACCTTGGTTGCGGGGCGCACTATCATGCCCGCAATCGTTGCCCGCAACTCGTCCAGCGAAGGCACGGATGCCAGCGCCTTGACACCATCGGCGTCAAGACCGGTGGCGCCCATCGCCCCGCCAAGAACCACAAAATTACTGTTTTCCTTGGCGAATTTCACCGCGACCTTTGGCGCGGCGACCGGGTCCTGAGAATAGGCAAACAATGTCTGACCCACCAGAAGGCCGGAAATGTCCGCATTCTCAGTCTGTTCGAGAGCCAGCTTGGCAAGGCGGTTTTTCGCAACCTTGATATGTCCGCCGGCCTGCTTCATCTGCACACGCAGATCTTCCATTTCACTAACCGAAAGACCAGCATAATGCGCCACCACTATCGCCCCGGCACCCTTGAGGGCATCCCCGAAGGAAGTGATGAATTCAGCTTTTTGCGCTCTATCCAATGCTTCTCTCCATGTTTGGCCCGCCAAAGGCGGACCGTTACCAATTGTCATTTCACCCCGCTTAAGGAGGTCAAACGACGGTTCATCGCCTGCAAACCATGATCGCCAGAAAGGCTGCCTGAAAAAGCAGAACCCTTCAAAACAACAACTGGCCCGGATCAAACCAAAACCCCACCGGCCATGCCGGCCGGTCAAATTTCAATTCTCTCCCCATCTGTGCGGGCTCGAAAGATTTAGGCCCTTCTCAAAAAAAGAGCACCCGCAGTCTCGGACAGGTCTTTACCGAAAAGAAGCTCCCAAGCGGACACCCCTTTCCAGCAATTTGGGCAGCCCGCCGGGCCGCCCGAATTCCGTTCACGCCGCCCACACGGGACGACGGTCTTTCACCATGCCTTTTCAGGCAACGCTTCCCGGATCCACATGCACCCCGGGCCCCATGGTCGAGGATATTGCAACCCGTTTTATGTAGGTACCCTTGGCTCCGCTGGGCCTGGCCTTGGCAACGGCATTGGTAAAGGCCCTTATGTTTTCCTCCAGCGCATCTTCCTTGAACGAGGCCTTTCCGACCCCTGCATGCACTATGCCGTTTTTCTCGACCCTGAATTCCACGGCCCCGCCCTTGGCATTGCGAACCGCCTCGGCCACATTCGGGGTAACGGTTCCAACCTTGGGATTTGGCATCAGGTTGCGCGGCCCCAGCACCTTGCCCAGCCGGCCAACTATGGGCATCATGTCCGGAGTGGCAATGCAACGGTCAAAATCGATCTTGCCCTGCTGCACCTGCTCCATCAGGTCTTCGGCACCAACAATGTCAGCCCCGGCCTGGCGGGCCTCTTCGGCCTTTGCATCCCTTGCAAACACCGCAACCCTGACCGAGCGCCCGGTACCATTTGGCAAGGCGATCACGCCACGGACCATCTGGTCTGCATGGCGGGGATCAACGCCAAGATTCATTGCTATTTCAATGGTTTCATCAAATTTGGCGCCCGCGTTTTCCTTGACCAGCTTCACCGCATCGCCAAGTTCATAAAGTTTCTTGCGATCGACCTTTGCCAGGGCGGCCCTTGATCTTTTTCCGACTTTTGCCATCTGATCAGCCTCCCACCTCTATGCCCATGGAACGGGCAGAACCTGCAATCTGGGCCATGGCAGCTTCGATGTCATGGGCATTCAGATCCTTCATCTTGGCCTCGGCTATCTTGCGGATCTGCTCGCTTGATATGGTTGCGGCCACATCGTGCCCCGGCTTCTTGGAACCCGACTTCAGCTTTACCGCCTGCTTTATCATGTAGCTGACCGGCGGCATCTTCATCTCGAACGAAAAACTCTTGTCCGCATAGATGGTGATGATGCAGGGCACCGGAGCACCCTTGTCGATTTCCTGGGAGGCCGCATTGAAGGCCTTGCAGAATTCCATTATGTTAAGACCGCGCTGCCCCAGGGCCGGCCCGATCGGTGGAGACGGGGTTGCCGCCCCCGCCGGCACCTGCAATTTCAGGTAGCCTGTTATTTTCTTTGCCATGTTTTTTCCGTTCCCGGCCATTCAGACCGTATCACAACGCCGTGGTGCAAAACCTGGTGACGGCTGGCGGCCGCCGGTTCCTTCCACGGATTTCAAACAACAAGAGCCCGAAAAGTCCCGGACCCTCCACTCAACAACGGGTCAGGTCTTTTCCACCTGCCCGTATTCCAGTTCGACCGGGGTGGGCCGGCCAAATATGGAAACCTCGACCTTGAGC
>WFPQ01000155.1 GCA_015487515.1 Hyphomicrobiales bacterium
GTGCCAAACTTGATTGCCGGGCTTTATAATGCAAAAACCGGTGATGAGTTTGCAGAAAAACGCTCAATTCTGGCCCAGAGAATACAAAGGCCGGAGGAGGAAATAGAGTTGCCGTTTTTTTCCGGCGAAAAGTTTCATATGATTGATGGGGCCTGGGGGACCATGTGGCGCTATTTTGCAGTATTTGAGCAAATCGGGGGATTTGACATGCCTCAGAGCGGTGAAAAAATATCTGAATGGTGCTCAAAGGTCATGGTTCGACCTTCAGTGGTCAGTGCTTCACTGAATGATTATTCCGGCCGTCTGAAAAAGTTCCTGAAAAACCGGAACAGTTATGTTTCCACCCTGATCAGGGTCTGAATGGCAGGGGGGCTGGCCCTGTCAATGGGAGGTTGAAAATGGAGCGTGGCAAATGAAGTATGGTGTTGCGATCTGGGTGGCCCTTGTGTTGGCTTTGTCGGGAACTGGCGGGGTTCTGGCCCACTCACTGGCCAGTTTCCAGGAAAAGCTGGGCAGGGATGAACCTTTTTACAAGCCCATTGACCTGAAGACTCCCGGGTTTGAACTTGTGGATGAAAACGGGGCCGTTGTAGGAAATGGGGATTTTCATGGCCGGGTCGTGATCCTTTATTTCGTGTGCGCCGGATGCGATGAATTCTTGCCGGAACAGGGGGAGATGATTTCCCGGTTGCAGGAGATGGTCAATATTTCCGCCATGCGTGACCTGGTGCAATTTGTCGGTATCGCGGAGGATCATGGAGGCGAACGTGGCGAGTTTGCAGGAAGCTATCGGGAGAAATATGGTATTGATCGTTCAAACTGGATGCTGCTGTTCGGGAATGGCGGGCAGCGGGGTGATGTTGCCAGGTTAAAGGCAGAGTTTTCAGGCCAGGAGCAGGCAGAAGGGCAGGGAACTGCCATCCATGTCATTGGTATGAAGGGGCGCTGGAGCGGATATTTCACCGGATTTGATTTCAACCCGACCAATCTCATCATACTGGTCAATGCCCTGACCAATGTGGACAGTGCAGAAAATGATGGTCATCAGGACGAAGATGAAGCCGGTAAGGGGTTCTGGGCAAATCCGTTTGGCATTTTTGGTGGCGGAAGCTGAGGACCAATGGAACTGGGGGACGGCACCGGGGAAGCGGCATCAAAACGGCATGAGGGCTCGGCATGAGGGCTCTGGATGAGGGCTCGGCATGAGGGGCAGCAACCGGGTACTGAACAATCAGGCGGTTGGCGCAAATGGAACTGGCGGGCAAATGGAACGGAGGGATCGGGACTGTCAGCGGGCAGGACATTTTCCAGGAAAAAACCCGCCCTCACGGAAGGCGGGGTTTTCAAAAATCACGGGCTGAATTTTTATACTTCAGGCGCTTTGGGAAATTTCCCCTTCGTCGGGTTCGCGCAGCACATAGCCCCGTCCCCAGACGGTTTCGATGTAATTGGCCCCGTCGGAAGCAACGGAAAGTTTTTTCCTGAGCTTGCAGATGAATACGTCTATGATCTTGAGTTCCGGCTCGTCCATGCCCCCGTAAAGGTGGTTGAGGAACATTTCCTTGGTCAGGGTGGTGCCTTTTCTGAGGGAAAGCAGTTCGAGCATCTGGTATTCCTTGCCGGTGAGGTGGACGCGCTGACCGCCAACCTCCACGGTCTTGGTATCCAGGTTGACCGCCAGTTCGCCGGTGGTGATGATTGACTGGGCATGACCCTTGGAACGGCGCACGACGGCATGGATGCGGGCTACCAGTTCGTCCTTGTGGAAGGGCTTGGTCATGTAGTCATCGGCGCCAAAGCCAAGGCCCCGGACCTTGTCTTCAATTCCGGCCAGTCCTGAAAGAATGAGAATCGGGGTCTGAATCTTGGCAACCCTTAAGGAGCGCAGAACCTCGTAGCCGCTCATGTCCGGCAGATTCAGGTCCAGCAAGATGATGTCGTAATCATAAAGTTTGCCCAGATCCACGCCTTCTTCGCCAAGGTCAGTGGTATAAACATTAAAACTCTCGGATTTCAGCATAAGCTCGATGCTTTGTGCGGTGGCGCTGTCATCCTCGATCAAGAGTACCCGCATGGCAATCCCCTCAAACCTTTTTCCGTTCCTTACTGGAACCTGAAATGCCGCATCATCAGCGAGCGACATTCATGTTTTCCTTACTGGATATGTCCCAAACATAATTTCCAATAGTTAACAAAGTTTAATTCACTTATGCAA
>WFPQ01000156.1 GCA_015487515.1 Hyphomicrobiales bacterium
AGATGTGTATAAGAGACAGATTATTATCTCTCGGTGACCCTTTCAGTGGGCAGCGTAATGATATTTGCCGTTGCCATGGAAAAAATCTTCTATCGCACGATATACAGGTTCACCGAGCTTCAGCAGGTGCTTGCAACGATCGGCATAACCTTTTTGATGATAGCCAGCGTCAACTTCTTTCTGGGTTCCACGATTCTGCCAATCCGCGCCCCGGAATTTTTCAGCACCCCTCTGGACCTGGGCTTCAGAACCCTGCCGACCCATCGCATGGTGGTCATAGTGGCCGGGCTTGCCATTGCCATCGGCCTTTACATACTGCTGGACAAGACCCGTTTCGGCATCCGGCTGCGGGCCGCCGTCGACAACAGGAACATGGCTGCGTCCCTTGGCATAAATACGGCCAGGATATATGCGCTTTCCTTTGCACTGGGGGCCGGACTTGCGGCCTTCGGAGGGATACTGGGGGCAGAACTTCTGCCAATAGATGCCTATTATCCAATCCGGTACATGGTTTTGTTCCTGGTGGTGGTAGCCGTTGGCGGACTGGGCAGTATCGTGGGCTCCTTCATCGCTGCCATAGGGCTGGGGATAATAGATACGGCAGCCCGCTACATAGCACCGGAATATGGGACCGTGTTTTTCTTCGTGGCCATGATAATGGTGCTGCTGCTGCGCCCCCAGGGCCTGTTGGGGAAAGAATAGATCATGCAAGCAAGCCAGACAAAAAGCGTCACGCCAGCGATCAAGGCAACCCCGGCCGGCAATTCAATGCGGTCCAGGAAATTCATGCTCAGACTGGCATTTGACCTGCTCCTGATCGGGGCCGGGATCGCTGCCTATTTCATTTTTCCCGACAATCTGGGCTTTGTCACCCGGGTACTGATAATGATCATCATGGTTTTGTCACTTGACCTGGTTCTGGGCTATGCGGGGGTGGCGACCCTGGGACATGCGGCCCTTTACGGGGCCGGGGCCTATGGGGCGGGACTCTTTGCCATTTATTATTCCCCCGATCCGTTGACGGGACTCCTGGTCGGGGCGATGGCGGGGGGAGTGACGGCGTTTGTTTCCGGCCTGATACTTATGCGGGCCAACGGCCTTACCCTGTTGATGCTGACAATTGCCGTGGCCCAGATAATGCAGGAAATAGTCAACAAGGAACGAGCCATAACCGGGGGTTCGGACGGGCTGCTGGGCATAGACATGGACCCGATAATGGGTGTATATGCCTTCGACTTTTTTGGCCGCACCGGATACTGGTATGCCCTGGTGGTCCTGCTGGTGGTATTCTTTGCCCTGAAAATACTGGTTGCCTCCCCGTTCGGAAACATGGCCCGGGGCATTCATGAAAGCGCACCAAGGATGCGGGCCATTGGTACCCCGGTCTATTGGCGACTGGTGGCAATCTATACGATTTCGGGAATTGTGGCCGGCATTGCCGGGGCCCTTTCCGCCCAGGTAACCGAACTGGTTTCGCTGGAAGCCTTTGGCTTTGCCCTGTCGGCAGAGGCCATGGTCATGCTCATTCTTGGCGGGCTCGGAAGGCTTTACGGAGCGATAATCGGCACCATTATTTTCATGGTGGTTCACCACACCGCTGCCTCCATCGATCCGTTCAACTGGCTGTTCGTGATCGGAACCATGGTCCTGATCGTGGTCTATTTCGTGCCCGAGGGCTTCATGGGACTTCCGGTCAGGCTGCGGCGCTGGATGAGGTGGCAAAAATGAATGCGGGACTGAGGGTCAAAAACCTGCAAATGCATTTCGGCGGCATCGTGGTGGCCGACAACATAAACCTTTCCCTGGAACCGGGAGACCGCAAGGCACTGATCGGGCCGAACGGAGCCGGCAAGACCACCTTTGCAAACCTGCTGACAGGAAACCTGACCCCGACCGGCGGTTCCATAAGCCTGGACGGCATGGATATAAAACGCATGAAGGAATCCAAAAGGGTAAGGGCAGGAGTTGCCAAGACCTTCCAGATAACCACCCTGTTCAGGCACATGAGCGTGCGGGAAAACATCCGCCTGCCCATACTGGAAAGAATGGGGCGGGGAATGAGAATGTTCAAAAGGGCGGATTCCTATCCCGATGTGGAGGAGGAAATCGAACAGATGCTGAGCCAGTTCAACCTGCAATCCCTTGCGGATGTCGAGGTGCACGAACTGGCCTATGGTCAGCAAAGGCTGGTGGAAATGGCCCTGACGATGGCTCTGAAGCCAAGAATCCTCATTCTTGACGAACCCTCGGCCGGGGTGGCGGCCAGTGACGCCCATATCATAACCGATGCAATAGAAAACCTGCCGGATGACCTGTCGGTGCTGATCATCGAACATGACATGAAACTGGTGTTCAAGGTCGCCAGCAGGATAATCGTGCTGGTAAACGGGGCAATACTTTGTGAAGGAACCCCGGGAGAAATCAGCAAAAACCAGCAGGTGCGCGATCTTTACCTGGGGGCACGGCACGATGGCTGAAAAAACCGAAATCGCCCTGAACCTGCAAAATGTAAATGCGGGATATGGCGACACCCAGATTCTGAATGATATTTCCTTTGCCGTGAAAAAGGGCGAACGCCTGGCGATAATCGGGCGCAACGGAGTCGGCAAGTCAACCCTGCTAAACACCATGATGGGGCTCACGGACATGCATTCGGGGTCCGTGGAATTGTTCGGCAACGAAATCCAGAACCTGCCATCCCACGAAAGAGCCCGCCTGGGGCTGGGGCTGGTTCCGCAGACCCGCGATATCTTCGCTTCCCTCAGTGTCGAGGAAAACCTGATCTCCGGAGCCCGCAACAATGGCAGAATAGAACAGGCATTTTCGTTGTTTCCAAGGCTTGAAGAACGCAAAAAAAATGGCGGAGGCCAGCTTTCCGGCGGCGAACAGCAAATGCTTTCCATAGCCAGAACCCTGATGGGGGAACCAAGACTGGTCATGCTGGACGAACCGCTGGAGGGGCTGGCCCCGGTCATATGTGACATGCTGATGGATGTTTTTGAAAAACTGGCATCCGACGGGAAACACACGATCGTGCTGGTGGAACAACACGCGGAACTGGCCATGGAATTCTCCGACAGGATGCTGATTCTTGATAACGGGGAAATCGTTTTCCACGACGAGACTTCCAAAGTGCGGGAAAACCCGTCAATTCTGGAACGTCACGTGGGACTTGGCATTAGCTGACCTCATGCCGGAACAGGGTAAAACCGCCGGACAATCAAAGGGAGAGAGGCCATGAAAATCATTGAAGGCCATTACGAGATCGAAGTTCCAGAGGGTGTTCCGGTCTGGGACGTGGACCCGTATGACGTGGACATATTGCAGGACCCGGACGAATATTATGCAGAACTGCGCTCAAAGGGACCCTTCGTCTATATTCCAAAATATTCCATCCTGGCCTGTGGAAGGTACGAGGAAACCAAGGAAGTGTTTTCCGACTGGGAAAGGTTCATTTCTTCCCGGGGGGTAGGGTTGCAGGATTTCGAACTGGAAGAACCATGGAGACCGAAAAGCATAATTCTTGAAGTGGACCCGCCCGAACATTCGGTAACGCGCCGGGTACTGGCCAGGGCCCTTTCGCCCAAGGCAACCGCAGCCCTTAAGGAATTGTTCCAGGAAACGGCGGACAGACTGATAGATGAGTTGCTGGAAAAGGAAAGTTTTGAGGCCGTGGTCGAGCTTGCCGAGGAGTTTCCCACCACGGTATTTCCAAAGGCGGTAGGGCTTAAGGAAAAGAACAGCCGGGCTCTGGTGGATTACGGGGCCATGGTGTTCAATGCCCTTGGGCCGGACAATGAATTGCGCAGAAATGCCATGGCCATGGGGCCGACAACGGTTCCATGGATAGTCGAGCAATGCAACCGCAAGAACCTGAAACCCGAAGGATTTGGCGCCACCATATTCGCCGCTGCCGATGCGGGAGAAATAAACGAGGAACAGGCCGAAAAACTGGTGCGTTCGCTGCTATCGGCCGGAGTCGATACCACGGTCACGGGGATCGGAAGCGCCCTTTGGTGCCTTGCAAAATTCCCCGACCAGTTCAAGCGGTTAAAGGATGACCCAACCCTGTTGCGGCCAGCCTTCGAGGAGGTATTGCGCTTCACTTCCCCGGTTCATTCATTCTGCCGCACCGCCAGTGGCGATACCATGGTCAGCGGAACAAGAATTGCCGAAGGCAGCAAGATACTTTGCGTCCTTGGGGCCGCCAACAGCGATGAAAGACAATGGAAGGAAGCGGAAAAGTTCGATATCGGCCGGCGCCCCACCGGTCACCTTGCCATGGGAACAGGCATCCATGGCTGCGTTGGACAGAACCTGGCCCGGGCAGAGGTTGCAGCCGTGCTGACCTCGATCATTGCAAAGGTCGAGGAAATAGACTTTGCCGGCGAGGCCGTGTGGCGGCCCAACAATGCCATTCATGCCCTTGACAAGCTGCCTCTTGTCTTCAAAAGAGCGTGAGCAATTTTGATGAGAAATAAAATGCAAGGCGTAAACCATCTGACGCCATGATAATCCCGACGAAAATGAAGAGTACCGGAGCATGGTAAAAATCACGTTCATAGAAGCCAATGGCAATGAAATCACCATAGACGCCGAAGAGGGAAACAGCCTGATGCAGGCGGCGGTGGCCAATGGAATAAAGGGAATCGTTGCAGAATGCGGCGGTTCGATGATGTGCGCTACGTGCCATGTATACGTGGATGGGGCAGATTTTGGAAAACTTCCGGAAAGGGAAGAGGCAGAAGACGAAATGCTGGATTCCACGGCTTGCCAAAGAAAGGAAACCAGCCGACTTTCCTGCCAGATAAAAATCTCGACCGGGCTGGAAGGAATAAGGGTTCACCTTCCCACGAGCCAATATTGACCCGGACCATGTTTTGGAGCTATCAGGGCCCTGCCATGACAGGAGAAAACCTGCCCAGGTCAAACCGGTCCGGCAGCCCCCAAGAAGCCCCGGATGAAGAGAGTGATAAAACATGATTGATGGCCCGGTTGTAATAGTCGGTACCGGCCAGGCCGGTTTTCAAACCGCTGCCAGCCTGAGACTGGAAGGATTTGGGGGAAAAATTTCCATGCTGGGGGACGAGCCGGGCCTGCCCTATCAGCGCCCTCCCCTTTCCAAGGCCTTCTTCCGGGAGGGAAATGCGGAAAGGCTGTTGTTCCGCAACCGGGATTTTTTTGAAAAGAACAATATAAACTTCAGGGAGCGGTGCCCGGTCAGGGCCATAGACCGCCAGAAAAAACAGGTGGTGCTGGATGATGCGGCAACCATGCCCTATCAGCATCTGGTTCTGGCCACCGGAACCCGGAACCGCAACCTGCCCATCGGGGGAACCGACCTGAAAAACGTAATGGCTCTAAGAACCCTGGAAGATGCCAACCGGATAAGAGAAACCGCCCGGGCCGGGCAAAGGGTGGTAATGATAGGGGGCGGTTTCATAGGGCTGGAACTGGCCGGAGTGCTGAATGAATTCGGGTGCCAGGTTACGGTCATAGAGGCGGAAAGCCGGCCAATGGCGCGGTCGGTTTCAGAAAGAATATCAAGCTATTTCGTGGAGCTACACAGCAGAAACGGCATTGCAATTCACTGCAATTCCATGGTTTCACGAATTTTTGGCAATGACAGGGCCGAAGGGGTGGAACTGGCCGATGGCAGGGAAATCGGGGCCGACCTGGTTTTCATATGCGCAGGGGTGGTGCCAAATTCGGAAATAGGGTCTGAAGCTGGCCTTGAAACCAGCAATGGAATTCTGGTCGATGAAATGCTGCTGACCAATGATCCCGATATCAGCGCCATTGGTGATTGTGCCTCCTTCGTCCACAGGGGCAGCGGCAGGCTGGTCCGTCTCGAATCGGTGCAAAATGCCGCCGATCAGGCCAAGTGCGTGGCCAAAAGGCTGGCCGGAGACCCCTCCCCCTATGATGCGGTGCCCTGGTTCTGGAGCGACCAGGGAGGCAAAAAGCTGCAAATTGCAGGCCTTACGGGCCATGCCGGGCAGTTGATATGCCGGGGGGACGAGGAAAATGACAAGCTGACGGTTTTTGCCTTTGAAAATGACCGGTTTGTCGGAGTCGAGACGGTGGGCATGGCGGCCAATTACGTGGTTGCCCGCAAAATCCTTGAAACCGGCAGGGACCTGACCCTGAGCGATTTTGAAAATTCGGACTTTGACCTGCGCGAAGTTCTGAAAAAAACCGGCTGAATGGGCCGGGCCCGTTTCAAAACTATTCCCCGTCCTTGAGGGAATATCTGAAATCGCAAAATTTCGCCCCCTGCATGATGGTCTGGGTGCGGGAAAGTTTCATGCGGGGATTATAGCCGATACAGAAGGCCGCATCCCGGTTGCAGGACAGAAGGTGTCCTATCTTTTCCAGGCCCATTTCCCTGTACATGAGGGAATATCTGCACCTGGTGACGTTGAATTCCAGACGGTCCCCGGAGGAATGCAGCTTTTCAATCTCCAGGGCCCCATCGGCCTGCCAAAGGGGAATGAGATCGGCAAAATCTTCAAGGTCCGGCATGTTGTCAAGGTTATCATCCCTGTTCCTGTCGTCATTCCTGTCACCATTACCCGCGCTCCCATCGGACTTAAGAGTCCGCATGGACCTGCCCTGGGCAATGGCAGATTTTTTCACGGCCTGCTCAATGACCTCTTCCGCCTGCTGCTCCCCGTGGAGTTCGAGCACCGTATCATAAACATCCTTCAGGATTGCCGCCTCGATGCGGCGCAATTCCAATATGGAAACCGACTTGCTCATTTCATGTCCTCCACCTGATATCCCCTGCCATTGATGTCTCCTGCCATTCATGCCTTGGGGATCTGTGATCCATCATTATCGCCGTTCAGTAACAGCCTCTTGCCCATCATGGTATCACTTGCAGAGCAAAAGCCGAAAATCCGGGCTGCGACAACCTCATGCAGCTTCAAAGACAACGAGGCTCCCACAGGCCTTTGAAGGGTCGACAATTACCCTGTCCCCATGCCTGAAGGGAGAGAAACCCGAACTTTCAAGCCGCTGTTCGAGGGAAACAAGATCCCTGACAAGAACCGTGAACCCGGCCAGGTGACTGTGCCGTCCCGGGGTAGTAATGCCGGCAAATGCAGAGCCAAAACCTTTTTGATCATAAATATGCAATTCAACATCGCCCCGGGCAACCACGACCGGATTTTCGCCGGAAACCCGGGCATTCCAGCCCTCATGGTAGTGGCGGGAAGCCTGCCTGGGATCCCGTGCAACCCCGATTACGTTCTTAAGGGCCAGCGCCCCATTGGCATGGGTAGTAAAATCGGGGCGCAAATAATGGTGAGGAGTCTTGTGCTGGCAGGCGATCCAGTTGAACGGGGCCTGACCGGGAGCCGGCAGAACTATGGAAAAGGTCAGGTCCAGGACCTGGCCATCGGGCAGCTTCCACTCCCGGCCGGTATCAATGACCGGGAAAACCTCAAGCCCGAGATCCTGCAATGATTTCCTGGTATCTACGGCGTTTCGGGTGGCTGCAACCAGCAATACGGGCCGGTCAGGATTCTCAAGGGCCCGGACCATGGGAGGGGGAGCCTTTTCGGGGTCGTCAAGGGACATGAATTCCACGAAATTGGGTACCAAAACCTCTTCGCCATCCCCCCCTTCACCCTCTTTTCCATTCACTCCGGCCGGCCTGCCTTCAAAACAGATCAACCGGTTGTTCATGCCCTCCAGCACACCACGGGGAGTAATGGAAAAACCCATTCGACAAAATACATCCATGGCCAGGTCAGTATTCTGAACACTGAGCATCAGGTGGTCGATGTCAAAAATTTCAGAAGCCAAGACAAAATTCTCCCAAAAGCAAAACCCATGCCCACCATCGCTGGATATGGAAGACTAGCAAGATGCGGCAATTTAGTCAATATTGCTGACTAAGCTGCCGAACATGGACGAGGGAGCAGTAAAATATTGCCGGCAGCATTCTGAAAAAGGCTTCCTGACAAGATATTCTGCAAAGATTTGACAAGATATTCTGCAAAGATTTGACAAGGCATTTTACAAAGATTCCTGAACAATGATTCCACTGCCAGAGGCGAAATCACAACAGGCGGCCAGCACTGACCCGGAGAAAACCGCCGGGCGACCAGCAGGCGGTTATCAGGCCTGGGTGGCCGGTTACCGGTTTTTTCCGGTTTCCAGATGCCGGTGATGGCGCGTCATGTCCGCCGCCGCCGGTCCCTGGGTCTTTTTGCCGGCATCCTGATATTGCGGGCCTGTTTTATTTGAAGCAGCAACCGGCGAAGACGTTCGGTTTCTTCATCGCCTATTATCTGGGAAATATCCTTTTCGGCCCGCCTCAGGGCCTTCAGACCGCAAAACAGCAGCTTCTTTCCGGCCCCGGTAACACTGACAACGTGATTGCGCTTGTCCCTGGGGTCGCTGGAAAGGGCAAGAAAACCATGTTCGGCAAAACCCATGACCAGCTTGCTCATGGCCTGCTTGGAAATTCCGGCCTGCCTGGCCATGTCGGTTATGCGAGATCCCTCGATCCGCATGGTGCGCATCACGTGAGCATCGGCCGATTTTATCATCGGATAGCCCTGCTCGCGCAGATAGCCAAGGGCCTGGGCATCAAAAAAGTAATGCAGATCATCAATAAGGCGGCCCAGATTGGTCTGGCGCAGATATTCCAGTTCGGTTTCGCTGTCAAAGTCCATGCGGTTGTCCATGGCTCACGAATAATGGCAAGGAGTAAAATTTTCTTCAACCGGGGATCTGCTGCAAGCCTTCATTCCTGCTCAGAATTCCTGCTCAAATGTCTTCGAACAATATGGTGGATAGATAACGTTCGGCAAAACTTGGTATTATTACCACTATGGTTTTGTTCTTCATCTGGCTTCTCCTGGCCATTCGTACCCCGGCGGCAATGGCAGCCCCGGAAGAAATTCCCGTGGGTATGCCATCCAGACGGGCCACCTTTTTTGCCATGGCAAGGGCATCTTCATTGCTTACGGGAATGAATTCATCGATTATGGAAAGGTCAAGGACATCGGGAATGATGCCGGCGCCAATTCCCTGGATGACATGGGGGGCGTGGGTGCCACCGGAAAGAACCCGGGAAAGTTCGGGCTCGACGGCAACCATCTTCAAATCTTCCTTGCGGGGTTTCAGGGTCTGGCCGATACCGGTTATGGTTCCTCCGGTGCCAACCCCTGCAATTATGGCATCAACCTCTCCGCCGGTGTCGTTCCAGATTTCTTCCGCGGTGGTCTTGCGGTGAATATCGGGATTTGATGGATTGGTGAACTGGCTGGGCATCATGGAGCCCGGATTTTCCTTCAGCAGTTCCTCGGCCCTGGAAATTGCCCCGATCACTCCCTGCTCCCTGGGGGTCAGGACCAGTTCGGCCCCCAGATAGGCCAGCATCTTGCAACGTTCGACAGACATGGAATCGGGCATGGTAAGAATGAGGCGGTAGCCGCGCGAGGCGGCAACAAAAGCCAGGCCAATGCCGGTATTGCCCGAAGTGGGCTCGATCAATATGTCACCGGGCCTGATCTTTCCTTCCCGCTCCAGGTCCAGGATCATACCCACCCCTATGCGATCCTTGACGCTGGAAATGGGGTTGAAAAATTCAAGCTTGAGCAGCAGGTCGGCAACCAGTCCCTCCTCGGCGGAAAGGGAAGGAACCCGGACCAGGGGCGTGTTACCGATGGTCTCGACTATGGAATCATAAATCCTTCCGCGCCCGGACTTGTCAAATTTCACCGGAGCCGGCTTGGCAGTCTTGTTCATTTTGCGATCTCCTGACTTGTCGCTTGAATTAAATCACCGGGGTTGCGGCGGAACGGAACATGGCCGGCAGCCACTCATCCCTGTTCGCTTTCCCGACCGTTTTCGGTTTTTGCAGCCTGTTCCCGTTCATGACCCCGCTCACCATCCAGATAGGGCTTCAAATCATCGGGAATGGGCATGGTGGCAGAAAGCCTTACATTGGCGCCCCCGGTGTTTCCCAGGGGAACCTTGCCAAGGGCAGAACCTATAATGCCAAGGGGAATTCTCAGCAACTGCCCGCGTATTTCCCTGAAATCCCGGGTCCTGATACCGATGAAAAACATCCAAAGGTGGGAACGGGCATGGGGAAGGACATGAAACTGGCCCAGAACATGGGCCCGCTCGAAATGACGAAATGCACCATCATATTCACCCCGGGCAAAAAAAACCTTGCCAAGGGACATCTCCTTTTCGAAAGCCGATTTCAATTTTCCTTCCACAATGCACCTCCCCTTGCGCTGCATCGCCAGCAGATTGCCGCCGTCTGATCTTCCCCTGCAAGCTGCGTGATCAGAACGTCTGCAAAACCCGGCGCCATGGCCAAAAACAAAACCCCATACCCTCAGCATAAACGGCAAAATCAATATAGTCAATAATATTGACTATATGGCGGTCACCATGCCCGGCAAACATGACCGAAACATAAAAACACCGTGCCCGGCATCACCGATCGGACCGGGCAGAGCCTGAAAGGAAAGATTTACAAACAAAAGGCGGGGCTTGTCAGCGCATGAAACATTTTAGCTGCACCCCAAACATTTTAGCTGCACCCCATGGATTGCACCGACTTGAACTGCCCGGACCTGTAAAATCCGGCAACCGGAAAATACCGCAAAACTCCAACAGAGCCGGAAAAACCAGGTTCATTTCCCACTCCAGTTCCAGGAAAGTTTGAAATGGCCGTTCACATGGCGACATTGCACGAGTGGTGACATTGCACGAGCCGTCAGATCATCAAACCAACAGACATCAAAAACCATCAGACGGGTGAAAAGACACTGGATGCTGGCTGGGGAACCTGGATTCGAACCAGGACTAACGGAGTCAGAGTCCGTGGGTCTACCGTTAACCTATTCCCCAGCTGGGGCATGAAAGCAACAGCCATGCCCGGTGCCTGCGTGGCTGTATTATCCCCGCAGAAGATTTTTTGCAAGGTCGATTATCAAACATAATATTTACTTTGCGCCAGTGGCGGAATTGGCTTAAGGTCCAGCCAACGTTTAATTGTGCTGTTGCGTGTGCCATCCACCTGTTGGTCATGACCCTGGAACCGGCAAGTGCGCGGCAGAAGTGAGGTATTGTGACCGATAAAAATCGGTCCGCCGGAGAAGTTGCACCTGGCAGGTATGCATTTGATGAAAATGTGTCTGGCAAGGGTGTGTCTGGTAGCCCCGCGCCTGGTAAAGATGTGCTCGTCGAGGCCACGTTTGACAAGAATGGGCCAGGCGATGATGCGCAGGACTTTGATGATGCGCAGGACATTGACGGGCCATGCATCAATGGGTTGGACAGTGGACATGCCAGGCACCGGGAATGCATCCCACGCAGGGGACACCAGACCGCAGGAGCCCCAGGGGAAGGTCCGGACGCTGCCAGGAAAAGTGCTGCCAACGGAACAGGCGGCCGGAGTCCAAGAGGGCGGCAGGCGGCAGGACGGCGGACAAACATTACAGGAAAAAAGCCGTCCGACCGGCGAAAGAACAATCTTTATGCGGCCCTTGACCTTGGCACAAACAATTGTCGTCTTCTGATTGTCAGGCGCGAGGATCGCGGGTTCCGGGTGATAGACGGCTTTACCCGCATCGTGCGGCTGGGCGAAGGTTTGTCCCAGACCGGAATGCTGAACAGGCAGGCCATGGAGCGCACCTATGACGCGCTGGCCCTTTGCGCATCCAAGCTGAGCCACCATGCCCCGAAAAAATACCGACTGATAGCGACCCAGGCCTGCCGGCAGGCCAGAAATGCCGGGGAGTTCCTGCAAAGGGTAAAAAACGATATCGGCATGGATGTCGAGGTAATAGATCAGAAAACCGAAGCCAGCCTTGCGGTCACCGGATGTTCCGACCTGATCGAAAAATCGACCAGGGGGGCCCTGCTGTTCGATATCGGGGGGGGCTCTTCGGAACTTGCATGGCTGGACTTCAGAGGCGGAAGACCAAGGCAGAATTCAAAACTGGCAGCGGCAATAAGATCATGGCAATCATTGCCGTTCGGGGTGGTTACCATTGCGGAAAAATTTGGCGGCACCGATGTTTCCCCGGAAAAATTCGAAGAAATGGTAGCCTATGTGGCCCGGCAGTTGCGCCATTTCAGGGGCAGCAACAAGCTCAAACAAATGATAAGGGATCACCCGGTTCACCTGATAGGGACCTCTGGAACCGTGACCACGCTGGCGGGGCTGCACCTTGGCCTGCAAAGATATGACCGCTCCAAGGTCGATGGCCTGTGGATGAATTCGGAACAGTTGACCGATACCATGCGGGTTTTGCAGGCCATGCCCCACGAAAGACGGATGGCAAATCCGTGCATAGGCAGGGACAGGGCAAGCCTTATCATACCCGGCTGTGCAATTTTCGAGGCCATAAGGCGGGAATGGCCCACCGAAAGGGTGCGCATCGCCGACCGGGGGCTGCGCGAGGGAATACTTATCTCGCTCATAGAAGAGGATCGGGCAAAAACCGGCCGGTTCCGCCATGGACAAAAAGGGCAGGAATGATGGCCAGGGGACCAGGAAAACCGGCGGCAAGGCAACTAAAGACCCGGGTAAAAACCGCCAGGCGACGCTCCAGCAGTTCCACGCGCTGGCTGCAACGCCAGCTTAACGACCCCTATGTGGCCCGGGCCAGGAAAGAGGGCTACAAGTCAAGGGCCGCCTTCAAGCTGATCGAACTGAACCAGAAATACAAGCTGCTGAAGCCGGGAATGAGGGTGGTCGATCTGGGCTGTGCTCCGGGAGGCTGGTTGCAGGTTGCGGTGCACCTGACAGGATCCAGCCCCGGCGACCCAAGAATCGTGGGCATGGATTACCTGGAAACGGAACCGGTGCCCGGCGCAATCATATTGCAAAAGGATTTCACCAGTGATGATGCACCAGAGGCCCTGATTACGGCATTGAAGGGAAAAAAGGCCGACCTGGTTCTTTCTGACATGGCAGCCCCCACCACCGGGCACAAGGCCACCGACCATATCAGGATAATGGCGCTGGTCGAGATGGCGGCCGATTTTGCCATGGACGTTCTGGAACGGGACGGAACCTTTGTCGCCAAGGTTTTTCAGGGGGGAACAGAAGCCGGGCTGCTTGCCCGTCTCAAGACAGAATTTACCCGGACATTCCACGCAAAACCCCCGGCCAGCCGCAAGGATTCGGCGGAAACCTACCTGATAGCCAGGGGCTTGAGGGACCGGGTCACGGACCCGGGCACACATGCCTGATCTGATGACTTAATACCGGTAACAAACCCCATGCCCCACCCCGTGCCTTGCAGCCAGGCCCGGGCCTGCCTATGTGTGAAACATGGCAGTCAAGCCAGCATCATTGACCGAAAAAGCCAACGAGACTTGGCTGTCTGGGTTTGAAATTCTTTCAGGTACAGACAAGGAGAACGGTTATGTCTTCATTCAAAAGTTCCATTGCAATTGCAACACTGGCCATGGCCGGCCTGGCCGGCATGGCCCAGCCGGCGTTTGCCCAGGTCGATCTGCAGGTGTTCATGTGGGATACCCCGGCGGCCCTTGACAGCCTGCAGAACAACAAGATGGACGATGGGACCAATCGCCTGGATGACACCATGGGAATGAGTGTCAACGTGCTGGAGGTTCCGGCCGGCAGGGTCACGTTCAACGTGCTGAATGTTTCCGGGCAGATGCCCCATGAAATGGTGGTTTCCATGCTGGACGGACCCGATGCCGTGCTGCCCTATGATGCAGATATCGACCGGGTCGATGAATCACGCATCGGCGCCCTGGGAGAAGTCGAGGCAATCGGACCCGGAATCAGGGACAGCATGAGCCTTGACATGAAGCCGGGCAACTATGTGCTTTATTGCAACCTTCCCGGACACTACAGCTG
>WFPQ01000157.1 GCA_015487515.1 Hyphomicrobiales bacterium
AAATTCATGATTTGCCATTTCATGAAACTCCCGGAAGCAGAAAAAATCAAGCAAATCCCGGCCACATGCCTGCCGCGTCCTGCTTAAGCGAGTAAATCACCGGACATATGACAGGCCGGACCAGCTGCCATGAACACCTGATATTTCTGACCCGCAACCTGCCTGCCAGAACAAAACAACTCCTGATTTCAGGAAACGGCATTTCAAATATTATCATTCATCTTTGATTCAAGTTTGTTTTAAGCTACAATATTTCTGCAACTATTAATGGTCAGGACCCGGAATTTCGTTTGTCTAAACATTTCGTTCAGCGCCCGTTCATTCGAATAATGCTGATATGAAATTATTGATGTGGCCAGGACTTTTGTTTCTGGACACGACAGAATTGAGGGAAAGAACCATGAAAACTGCAAAACTTCTTACTGTTATCGCAGCCGCTGCCTTCAGCCTGGTTGCGTCAACCATCGCCGCTCTTGCGGTTCCTGCCGTTGCCACCAGCGCCGTGAATGTGCGTTCAGGACCAAGCACCGCCTATGCCATTGTCGATACCCTGCATGCCGGTCAGGCCGTCGAGGTCACCAATTGCCAGGGTGGCTGGTGTTACGTGGAAAAGCCCGGCCCCGACGGCTGGGTAAGCGGCAACTATCTCCAGGCCACGCAGGCCCCTGACCCCGATCCCGGTCACAACGATGCAGCCGCTGCCGCTGCCATCAATGCATTTGGCAACATAGCCGGAGCGGTCATCGGCAACATGGTCACGCCACCGACCCCTCCCCAGATCTGTTTCTATAACGGGGCAAACTATACCGGCTCTTCCTTCTGTGTTGATGCCGGTGACGACAACAACAAGCTGGTCGGTTTCTGGAATAACAGGATTTCCTCGGTGAAAGTGCCGGCCGGAAGGTCCGTAACCATTTGCCGCAACTGGTTTTATGGTGGCCCCTGCCGCTCCTACAATACCGACAGGGCCCTGTTGCATCCCAACATCAACAACCAGGGATCATCTTTCCAGACCTTCTGATCTGATGGTTCGGATTGCCTGAAAACATCTGGCAGAAAATACCCCAAGGGCCGCCATGGCGGCCCTTCACGCATGAACTTTGCGCCACGGCCCCGTGCACGCCTCCATTCCTGCCATATACTGCCCCCCGGTTACCGCTGCTCCGGCTATTTTCCATCCCGGCGCATACCCCAGAATTTTTGCATCGCCAGATAGGTAAACGAGGCAGACCAGGCGATCAGGATCAGCCCGGTAAGGGATTCTATGGCAGCCACGAAGCGCAAATTACCGGTCGGAAACAGGTCTCCCATGCCAAGGGTTGTATAGGAGGCAGCTGAAAAATAGAAAAAGTCCACCCAACTGCCCTCTATTGTCCCGGTTATTTCTCCAAGTCCCCAGCGATGCTGCATCAGGGCAAAGGCGACTGCAAACAGGGAGATTTCCAATATGTGGGCCATGAAAACCACCCCTATGGCCGACAGGAGCCTTCTCCTGCTTGATCCACACATCCCCGACATGGCACTCGAAATCATTCCCAGCATTTCATAATGGATGAAGATGCAGGCCAAAACCAGGGCCAGCGTGATCAAAAATGCTGCCAGCATGACAAAATCCCCGGTTGAAAAAATCTTGTACGAGAAGCTAGCACGATCGGGTTATCAAGCGCCTAATGGCCACGATCCCTCCGTAATGTTCAAAAAAGCTGCTGTCTGAGAACATCAGTTCCGGTTGCTTGCCAGCACCACGAAATCCCCGGCAAACCTGGCGCAAACCCTGTTCTGCGCTTCTATGACCGCCTCCACGCTGATCCGCGCTTTTCCTTTTGCCTCGAAGGTTTTTTCAAAACGCCACCACCTGTCTTCATCCGGCAATCTGGCAGTTGCCGTAAAATCCGTTGCCACCGGCAACAGATATTCCACCTGGCTGCGCTGAATGACCAGGTGGGCATTTTGGGCGTTCCTTTCATCCATTTTCAGGCGCAGCAGGCTCCAGGCCCCAAGGGTGGCCAGGGTGGAAACTGAACCGCCAAACGCCGTGTCCCGATGGTTCGTATTGGGCGGCAAGGGAGCGCTCAAAACCACCCGGTTTTCCAGAATTTCCACCACCCCGACCTGCATGGCCCTGGTTATGGGAATATTGCCATAAAGATATTCCCTCAATTCGTCCCCGGTCATCTTCTGGCCTTTCCAGCGCCCGATTATCTTGTGTTGCCCTGATCCTGCAGCAACACCGTTCCGTTTTCGTTCACAATATGTTAGACAATAAATTCACCCTGGAACAAGCTGAAAACCATGCCTTCAGACAAAAAGCATACCCCCGATTCCGATTTTTCCATCGAGGATTTCATTTCCGAGATCGAACGGGCCGAAGATATTGCGGCCAGCAGACGCCTGCCCCAGGAGCGGCTGAAGAACAAGCGGCGACTGGATCGGGAGGAACGGGAAAAGGCAAAGCGCAGCACCACCAAAACCTCCTTCCCCGACAGCCCGACCGGCATGTCTCCCAAAAGCCCGAAATCCAGGGCCAACCCGGTGGACCGACCCACCAACCTGGACGGATTTGGGGAAACATCACAGGCCGGCTTCAACCACCAGCCAAGCAGTAAATTTTCCATTGGCGGGGGTGCCGGGGAAAGCCCTGGAAGGGCTGACGGCGGCATAAATCAAAAA
>WFPQ01000158.1 GCA_015487515.1 Hyphomicrobiales bacterium
AATCTGAGCCTTGCCGGCAACTTCGTCTGTTCCGAAAGGGGTGCCCTTCGCATGGAACGGGGCCTGCAAAGAATTTCCGAACGTCTGCAACTGGAAGAAGAACAGGTCCCCGCCTTTGAAGATCTCATGGCGGCGGCCCTTGAAGCCCAGTCCGGCTTTCTTGAACAATGCAACCGGATCAGGGCTGCCCAGGAACAAATCGAAGGCAGACCGGATTTCATTGATCTCATGAACAGGAACCAGGCCCTGACCGGGGCCCGGCTTGAAGCCGTCTCCTCCATAATGCCCCAGCTCGAGGTGTTCTTTGACAACCTGACCAGCGAGCAGAAACGAAAACTGCACCCCCGGCCGCCCCGCGCGCCCCGCAACCAGAAGTTCGGCATGATATCAGATAAAATCTGACATGCCCGGACCTGCCCGGCACGGATCAGAAGCTGCTCGCCCCCTTTTCGCAGCCATTCCCGAACGTGCCGGGTATTTTTGCAACCTTCTTTCTCCTGCCATTTTCTGTAAAAGTCTTCTCCCGACCGAAACCCATCAGGTCTTTGCCCCCGGCCTGGAACGGCCGGCACCTTTTTTGCGACCGATACCTTTTTTACAAAAAGAAACCTGTCAGAAAATTTCCGTGCCCCGGCACAGCTAAACCAGGATTACCATCAGACAAGGCATGCCGGAAGCCCCGGCAAGGCATAACTGCACTCGATGGTCAGGGTCCGGTGATCCCATGAAATCCCATTGCCGAAGCCGCCGCAACCGGTTAGCAATGATCCCAAAAGTCCGTAACAATTTCATGGCAGCCAGGTTGCAGGGGGAAAAATGGCAGATTTTTCATCGGAACAGGCCACGCAACAGATCCGCGCCCTGTTTCCCGCCTTCGGGGAAAAATCCCTGAACGAAATGGCATTTTTTGAAAATGCCGGCGGCTCTTACATGTGTTCCTGCTCCCTTGAACTGCTTGAAAATTATCTGCGCAAGACCCGGGTTCAGCCCTATGGGGCCTTTGCCGCCTCCATTGCCGGGGGCAAGGCCATGGACAGATCCTTCCGGCGCATCGCCCAGGCCCTGAACATTGAATCCGACTGGATACATTTCGGCCCTTCCACCTCCATGAACACCTACGTGTTAAGCCATGCCTTTGCCCCGCTGTTGCGGGCCGGGGACGCGATCATCGTCACCAACCAGGATCACGAGGCCAACTCCGGTGTCTGGAGGCGCCTGGCCGGGCAGGGGGTCGAAATACGAGAATGGCAGGCAGACCCCGAAAGCGGCCATCTTGATCCAAATGATCTGGCCAGCCTTCTGGACGAAAGAACAAGGCTGGTCGCCTTCCCCCATGTTTCCAACATCGTCGGAGAAATAAATCCTGCCACGGGAATCTGCCGCATGATCCGGGCCGCAGGCGCCCTTTCCATTGTCGATGGGGTTTCCTATTGCCCCCATGGCCTGCCCGACCTTGGCCATATCAATCCTGACATCTACCTGTTTTCAGCCTACAAGACCTTTGGCCCCCATATCGGTGTCATGGCCATCAGGCCCTCCCTCGCCGCTTCCCTGCCCAACCAGGGACATTATTTCAACGACCACAAACCCCGTTACCGCCTTACACCGGCCGGTCCCGACCATGCCCAGATCGCCGCCATGGCCGGAATTGCCGACTATCTGGAACGGATATCAGACATGCTTGACCAGACCGGCACCGGCAAGTCCTCCCGCACCGGTAATGATGCCGATAATGCCAATGATGCCAGCAATGATGACGAGCACTTCCGGCGCGCCCACGATGCCATCCGCACCCGGGAGACCGCATTGATGCAGCCACTCCTTGACTGGATCGGATCCCGCCCCGAAATGCGCCTGATCGGGCCGCAAACCCCATCCCAAAGGATGCCGACCCTTGCACTGGACCTGAAAACACCAGGCCCCGAACTGGCCAGAAGGCTTGCAAGACACGGCATAATGGCCGGCGGCGGCCATTTTTACGCCCACAGGCTGCTGGAAAGGCTTGGCATTGACCCCGAACACGGGGTCTTGCGGCTTTCCTTCGTTCACTATACCAGCCATAATGACATAACCCGCCTGATCAACGCCCTGAACCGGGAACTCGGGGCATGAAAATCCGCTTTCAGTAACAATGCAGCAAAGACCCGCCATGAACCGCTCCAGCGCAACCCTGTTGCTCATCCTGGCCGCAGCCTTTTGGGGCATGGCCTTCATCGCGCAAAAATCGGCCATGGATTCCATGGGCCCCCTTACCTTCGTCGGCGCCCGGTTCCTGATCGGGGGACTTCTGGTATTGCCCTTTGCCATTGGCGAATACAGGCGACGTTCCATCGAACTGACCAGGGGGCAGAAACTTATGATCCTTGCCCTTTGCGTGAATTTCTTCTTTGGTTCATGGCTTCAGCAATGGGGACTTTTGACCACTACCGCCACCAATGGCGGCTTTCTGACCGGTCTTTACGTGTTTTTCGTTCCCATAATCCAGCTGGTCCTGTTCCGCACCAGGCCCCATTTTGTAATCTGGATCTGCGCTCCCCTTGCCCTGCTGGGGCTGTTTCTGCTGAGCGGGGCCAGCGTCAACCCATTTGGCATTGGTGATTACCTGGTCATTGCCAGCGCAGTATTCTGGGCCCTGCAGGTATACATGCTGGGCCACCTGGCCGCCCGGACCAGGCTGCCCCTGACCATTTCCGTTCTTTGCTTCCTGGCTGCCGGACTGCTCGGCACCATCGGGGCCATCGGGTTTGAAACGGTCACCCCGCAAATCCTGCAGGCCGGATGGGTCGAAATTCTTTATGCGGCCATATTTTCCACTGCCATCGGTTTTTCCCTGCAGGCCATGGGCCAGCAATATGTTCCACCCGCCAACGCCGCCATCATAGTTTCATCCGAAAGCCTGTTCGCCGCTGCCGGGGGGGCCATCCTGCTTGGCGAACGCCTTTCTGCAACCGGCTATATGGGAATAAGC
>WFPQ01000159.1 GCA_015487515.1 Hyphomicrobiales bacterium
GTTACCGAGGCTTCCCTGTCCGATCGTTACCATACCCATTGCGACCCGCGCCTCAATGCTTCCCAGGCCCTTGAACTTGCCTTTTTGGTGGCGGAGGAATTGCGGGCCTGAACGCTGCCATGTTCCGGTTCCGGGTTCGCCTTGATTCAATAGCATTGCAAGCCAGGGAGCATCGCCATGTCTGAAATTGCCATTTCCTATTATTCGGACATATTGTGTGTCTGGGCCTATGTGGGCCAGCGCCGGATCGAGAAATTGAGCGGGGAATTTTCCGGCAGGATATCCATCAGCACCCATTATTGTTCCGTGTTTCCCGATGTCGATGCCAAGATAAGAAACAACTGGAAATCCCGTGGCGGCTATGGGGGGTTTAACCGTCATACCATGGAAGTTGCAGAAAAATTTCCCCACGTCCGCATCAATCCGCGCCTGTGGCTCGATGCAAGGCCCCTGACTTCGGCCAGCGCCCATGTTTTTCTCAAGGCCATAGAGATCATAGAGAACGAGCGCCATGGCCCCTCGATGAGGGAGCAGCCCTATCTGGAACGTCTTTCCAGCCGGGCCGCCTGGGCCCTCAGGCTGGCCTTCTTTTCCGATGGGAGGGATATTTCAAGCTGGGAGGTTCAGATGGATATTGCCGGGCAGCTGGAACTTGATGCTGCCCTGGTTGAAGAAAAGATCCACAATTCCCAGGCCATCACCCTGCTGGCCGCCGATTATGACATGGCCCAGAAGAACAATGTGGAGGGCAGCCCCACTTTCATCATGAACGAGGGGCGCCAGAGATTGTTCGGCAATGTGGGCTATCGGCTCCTGCAGGCCAATGTTTCAGAACTCCTTCACAACCCTTCCGCCCGGGAAGCCAGCTGGTGCTGAAAGTTTCCTGGCCTGCGGCCCCTGGATCACACTGACAGCTGCCGGCAGGATTGCCGGACCATGCCCCCCCGGGACTGGCGGGCTTAGCCAATCATTAACCTTAATGAGAGATAAACGGGACACCGTTTGTCATCAACCCATTGGCTGGAGATGCCCGATGCGTCGTTTTTCCTTTTTGTCAGGGGCTGCCCTGGCGGTTGCGGGCCTTTCGGCCAGCGCTCTTGGCGGCGAGATAATCAATACCGCCGTGCCATCAGAACTGCGTGGCTCCTTCCCCCAGGACTGGGGCTTTCCCCAGGAGCCGGACCCGCTGGATTTTGAACTGGGCATAAGATACTGGTATTCCATGGGTTCTTCGGCAATAACCGCCTTTGGCGGGGCCTATTCCGCCTCGGACACCAGTTCCATTGCCGAGGCGTTTTTCCGCATAGATGACAATTCCACTTCCAGCTATCTAAAGGGTCAGGTCGGTTATGCCATAAAGATAGACGGTACCTATTCAACTCCCGAGTTTGCCGGTTCCCGGAACATGGCCGGGGGTTATATCGGTTATGGGGGAGTTGATTTTGGCATGGTGCCCTTTGGCAGCGAAACAGTTGGTTTTGGTGCCTTTGCCGGTTACCAGTTCATCACCGATAACCCGGACATGGGCCGGGTTTCCTTTGTTACTGCCACCGGGGGCGGGGACAGCCAGGTCAACATGCTCGAAATTCATGCCGCCAAGGTCGGTCTGGCTGTCAACGCCGACATTGGCGACAAGGTTGATCTTAACATGGAGGCCGCCATCATTCCCTATGCCAACCTTGGCGGCACGTTTGGCGCCCTTTACATTCCCGATTTCATCTCGGGGGGTGACACTTACACGCAAGGGTCGGCCGGCAGCCTTAATGGCCGTCTTTACGGGGCCAGTGGTGAAGCCATGCTTGGTTTCAGACCCACCGAAAACCTTGCCCTGAGGATCGGTGCCCGTGGATGGTACCTGACCGGAAATGCCACCATGGAATATACGGCCCGTCAGGTCGGCGCTCCTGCCAATGCCCAGAATTACATTTCCAATGTCACCGGGCTGGAGTTTTTCCGTTACGGGGCCCTGGCCGAGATCGCGGGAACCTTTTAGGGATTTTCTGCAACAGGCTGTGCAGGGGGTTTTTGCCCCCGTCTTCCGGCCTGTCCTGCCTGCTGGCATTATTTCAGCGCTTGCCCATGGGCCCAAGGCGCGATAAAGCTTTGCGCTCTTGCTAACAACTGATCCGGGCTTTGTTTTTGACCCAGAATCTCAAAATTGTCATGGCTCAGCTCAACCCCAGGGTCGGGGCCCTGCAGCACAATCTGCAACTGGCCCTGGATGCCCTTGAACAGGCGGTGGGGCAGGGGGCGGATATCATCATGTTCCCCGAACTGTTCCTTACCGGATATTTTCCCGAGGACCTGTTGTTCAGGCCCCGGTTCAGGGAGGAGGCCATGGGGGTCCTGCACCGGTTTGCAGGGGAAACCGCGGGGCTTGGAATTTCGGTGCTCATGCCTACCATATGGCCCCGGCAGGATATCCTGTTC
>WFPQ01000160.1 GCA_015487515.1 Hyphomicrobiales bacterium
GCCGAGGTCCGCCTCAACGAACTCCTTGAAGAAACCAGCACCATAGTTGAACTCGAAGAAAGCAGGTCCGGCCAGTTGCTGGCCGAAAAACTCGAAATGGAAAAAGAGCTGGAACAGTTGCGCGAAATGGTCATTGGCACCCAGGATGCCATAATAAAGGACTGGAACAACGAACGCCTCGAACAGTCCCACCTGCGTGAACGCCTCAATGACATCGCATCTGATGTCTCAAGACTTGTCTATTCCGTCGAAGAGGAACTGGCCGACCCGCCAAGCCAGAGCCTTTTTGAAAGGGTGCAGAAATTTTCAGACCAGGACACCGATCCCGGAACAGAAAAGGAAACCGACAGCCCCCCGAGCAAGAGTACAGAACCACAAGAAGAGCAGGCAGTGTCACGCCTTTCCCGCCGCATGCGCTCCCTGCGCGATATCCATGCCACCTAGAGCATTTTGTACGGATTGAATCGGATCAGTCCTGTTTCCCGATTGGCAAGATGATCCGGAACCCGAAGAAAAGGGTATATCTGCACCAGTACCGGCCTGCAAAATCTCGGCCATGTCCAGATATGCCCTTGGATTTTCATTTGACCTCGTCACAAATCCGCCCCGTCGTAATGGTTCAATTTGACCCGAAAAGAGAATAAGAAAACCAGACAACGCATCAGCAGGGAAATGGACAAAATGATTTCAGTAAAATTCCTTTCAATATCCCCCGATCTATCCTAAGCGCACAAACTTCATGAACAGCCTCACAGGCAGCCTTCCCCCATTGACCGTTATTCCTGCCTTGCCCCAGAATCGTTCTGCCGAACAGTCCGGATTTTCCGATTCCACTATGCCCCGTAAGCACCTGCGGCAACAGCCATTCACTCAACATGATTGACCAGATGTCTTTCAGAATAATTGACCACGGTCATTCGTTTTTGCATCTGCCATAATTCCGGGGTCCGCCATAATCATGCCAGGGCGAAAATATACCAGAATTCACCTGCAATTCCAGGCTCTTAAAATTGACCGCAGTCATAAAATCAGGGAATTACTCGGTCACCACAGGCACTTCCTTCATGATTTCACCGCTGGCCGTATCGACAATCCGCATCACAATTTTACCGCTTATGTCAAAAGTAACCGCGATCACATTGCCCACGGGAACTATGGAAATCACCTCCGCATCGGCCGGTATGCTTATTTCGGGCAGGGAAAACCTTGCCGCCGCGCTTTCCTCGTCCCGGGTTGCCCGATAGACAAGTGCCAAAACGATAGCCATGAAACCAAGAATGAGTATGCTCATGGAAAAGCCGAAAGACCGGCGGGCCTTTCCTATAACCTCCCGTGCCTCATCGGTCATTTCGCTTGTTTGCTCGGTTTGAGAAGGGTCTGAATTATTCATGTGCAAAAATCCTGAACAGGGTGAGGTCTGGCATTTGCTCGTTGATGAAGAAATGCTTGCCGATGAAAGAGTCGGCAACCCGGAGCCTCAGGGCCCCAGGCTGGACGTGTTTTTGGCCAAATCCCTGCCCGACCTTTCAAGGACCAGAATAAAGCAGCTTATTCTTGCCGGGGAAGTGGCAATTGACGGCCGCACGATATGGGAGCCGAAACTTCGCGTCAAACCCGCAATGGGGATTTCCCTAAGAAAACCCCCGCCAGCAGACCCAGAACCCAGGGCCCAGGACATTCCCCTGGATATCTTGTTTGAAGACCGGCACCTGATCGTCATCAACAAGCCTGCCGGGCTGGTGGTACATCCGGCCCCCGGCGCTCCCAGCGGCACCCTTGTCAATGCCCTCATTCACCATTGCGGGGCCAGCCTGTCCGGAATTGGCGGCGTAAGACGCCCCGGCATCGTTCACCGGCTCGACAAGGACACGACCGGGGTAATGGTCGTGGCCAAAACCGACAGGGCCCACCAGCACCTTGGCAGCCAGTTTGCCGATCATGGCCGCACCGGCCCGCTCATCCGTTTCTACACTGCTTTTGCCTGGGGCCATAACCAGGATTTCAACGGCACCATAAATGCTCCCCTTGGCCGCGATCCGAAAAACCGGCTGAAGCAGGCGGTACGCCGCGATGGCCGCCCTGCCATCACCCATTTCAAAACCACCGCCCGCTATGAAGGGGAGGGATGGCAGATTGGCCGGGTGCAATGCCGCCTTGAAACCGGGCGTACCCACCAGATCCGGGTCCACATGGCCCATATCGGCCACCCCCTGCTTGCCGATGCATCCTATGGAACCGGTTTTGCCACCAAGGCCCTTCGACTGCCGGCCGATTTGAAAAATGCCGTCAACTCCTTGCACAGACAGGCCCTGCACGCCGCCCGGCTTGGATTTTTGCACCCCGAAACCAGGCAGGAAGTGCTGTTCGAAGCCCCCCTGCCTCCCGACATGCAGAAAATCCAGGATCTGCTTGACCCCCATTCCCTGAAATGAAATCGCCAGAAAAGCCACCCGTAAAATCAGGGAATCAGGCCGAAAAACAAATAAATTCAAATTGGCCCTTGACCACAATTTCGCCTTCATCGTAAAATAACGATCAAAGCGGCGCAACGACTGTCTGTTATCCCGGGGCTTTCCAGGGGAATGGATGCTCTTGCAACCAGCCGGCCAGAGACTGATTTGAAGGCAGGACATGCAGGATGAACGAATATCGGCAAAATTACTCTTACTGCTTTCAGACCGGAGTTTGACATATGAAACCGGGCATTTGCCTGCCCGTTCGGAACCCGCCTGCACCGGAATGTACCATTTTGGAATGGGCCATTCTGGAATGTCCATGCAGCCTTTCAGGCCCGCCCGGATTTTTTCAGGACCAGTCCTTTCGGATACCATTTTGATGACATGCCCTTTTCAGCAAATATCCCCTGATGAAACATCCCCTTCAGGGCACTTCCGGCTCTGGCCTCGCCGGTCCAGGAGGCCAAGATCAAAATCAAGGGGAAGATGATGTCCCAGTCAAACCTGCCCACCATAAATTCGGATAGCGGCCTTACCCGCTACCTGCAGGAGATCCGCAAATATCCCATGCTGGAGGCGGACGAGGAATATATGCTGGCCAAGAGCTATGCGGAACATGGAGATGCCGATTCCGCCCAGAAGATGATCACCTCCCACCTTCGTCTGGTTGCAAAGATCGCCATGGGCTATCGCGGCTATGGCCTGCCCATTTCCGAGGTCATTTCCGAAGGCAATGTCGGCCTCATGCACGCGGTCAAGCGCTTTGACCCGGACAAGGGCTTCAGGCTGGCAACCTATGCCATGTGGTGGATTCGTGCCTCCATCCAGGAATATGTGCTGCGTTCCTGGTCACTGGTAAAAATCGGCACCACGGCAGCCCAGAAGCGCCTGTTCTTCAATCTGCGCAAGGTCAAGAGCCAGATTGCGGCCATAGACGACAACGCCCTGCACCCAGATCAGGTCAAGCAGATCGCCACCCGGCTCAAGGTGAGCGAAGAAGAAGTAATCTCCATGAACGAGCGCCTCACCGGAGATGCCTCCCTCAATGCCCCCGTCCGCTCGGACGAGGGAACCTCCGAATGGCAGGACTGGCTGATCGATGAAAGCCCGGACCAGGAGACCAGGCTGGGAGAAAGCGAAGAGTTTTCCGAGCGCATGGACATGGTCAATTCGGCCATGCAGACCCTGAACGAACGGGAAAAGGCCATCTTCCGCGCCCGCCGCCTTGAAGAACCTCCCCAGACCCTTGAACAGCTGGCCCAGGAATATGGAGTAAGCCGCGAGCGCATCCGCCAGATCGAGGTCAGGGCCTTTGAAAAGGTGCAGCAGGCCGTAAAAAAAGCCGCCATGGAAAATGCCGGCTCTTCCCGCTCTGCCTGAAACCGCACCAGGCCCGTTTCCCCCAGTGCCCGGGCATTACC
>WFPQ01000161.1 GCA_015487515.1 Hyphomicrobiales bacterium
GGGCGGCCATGCTACTGACCGGACTTGGCTTTTTCCTGCTGGCCGAACGTCTGATAACGGACCTGTTTGCCCGTTATCAATGGCTGGGCTGGACCGGAACCGGAGCTCTCGTGATTATGCTGGCCGGGCTGGCCATTCTGGTCATTGGTGAAATTGCTGCGCTTGGATCCCTGAAAAATCTTGACAAGCTGCGCCAGCAGGCCCGGCTGGCCATCGATTCCGACCTGCCGGAACCGGCCGGGAACGTTATCAGGGGCCTGACCAGGCTTTATGGCAAGAGGGCCGACATGGCCCGCTCCCTTCACACCCTGTCCCGGCGGCCCGAAATGCAGCCCGGGGAACAGCTTGACGGCTCGGCCATCATTGCCAGTGCCGAACGCCACCTGATGAGCCGGCTCGATGAAAGAGCAAGGAACCTGACCGCCGCCGCCGCCCGCCGGGTGGCCATCGTCACCGCCATTTCTCCCCGTGCCATGATCGACCTGGTCTTCGTGACCTACGAATCCATGAAACTGGCCCGGGCCATTGCCTCCCTTTACGGGGCCAGGCCGGGATTCCTGGGTTCATGGAAACTGGCCGGGTCCATTCTGAGCCACCTGGCGGTAACCGGAGGCGTTGCCCTTGGCGACAGCGTGGTCCAGCAGATGCTGGGCCACGGGCTGGCCGCAAAACTCTCGGCCCGGCTCGGAGAAGGCCTGGTCAACGGCCTGATGACCACAAGGGTCGGGATCGCGGCCATGAAAACCACCCGTCCCCTGCCCTTTGACCAGTTGAAACAGCCTAGGGTAATGGATTTCATGTCCGAACTGGCCAGGGCTACGACTTCCTGAAAAAACCTGCCCGCCAGATTGCCCCTGTCACCCGCCAAAGCCCAAGAAGAGAATTGCTCAGGGACAGCTTTACAGGACAGCTTTACAGGCCACGATTCCAATTCGAAAACCCTATTTGACCCCGAGCTTTCTTTGCAGCTTCGTGGATGAGGTCGTGTACTGAAATACGATCCGTTCGTCCGGTGCTATGATTTTTTTTGCCGCCTGGGCCATCAGGGCCGCCTCGTGAAAGCCCGAGAGAATGAGCTTGAGCTTGCCCGGATAGTGGTTGATGTCACCGATGGCAAATATCCCGGGCACCGAGCTTTCAAAACGGGCCGTATCGACGCTTATCAGATTGTCGTTCAATTCCAGCCCCCAGTCGGCGACCGGGCCTAGTTTCATGGTCAGGCCGAAAAACGGCAGCAGCCGGGTCACGGGCAGGTTTATCTCTTCTTCAGCGGTCTTTATGCTCATGGAAGAAAGTTCCGAACCCTTTCCGTGCAACGCCCCGATTTGCCCCAAGATCAGTTGCATCCTGCCCTCATCTACCAGGGATTTCATCTTCAGCACGCTGGCCGGAGCGGCCCGGAAATTGTCGCGCCTGTGCACCAGGGTCATGGAACGGGCAATCGGCTGCAGGCTCAGCACCCAGTCCAGGGCACTGTCGCCCCCCCCGACTATGACCACGTCATGATCTGCAAATTCTTCCATCCGCCGCACTGCATAAAACACCGAACTGCCCTCAAAGGCCTCGATATTGGCCACCGGAGGCCTCTTGGGCTGAAAGGAACCGCCCCCCGCCGCAATCACGACCACCCGGCACCTGTATTCCTGTCCCTCATCATCCCTTGCAACAAATCCGCCATCATCGGTCTTTTCGATTTTTTCTATCATGCGGGAAAAATGGAATTGCGGCTCGAACGGCCGGATCTGTTCCATCAGGTTGTCTGTCAGTTCCTGCCCCGAAATCACCGGAAAACCGGGAATGTCATAGATGGGTTTTTGCGGATAAAGCTCTGCACACTGGCCGCCGGGGCGGTCTAGTATGTCTATCAGGTGGCATTTCAGGTCCAGCAGGCCCAGTTGAAAAACCGCGAACAGGCCCACGGGCCCCGCCCCCACTATGACCACGTCCGTTTCTATCGGGCCGGGCCCGCTGCCATTTGGCAAACTGCTGCCATTTTCATGATTTGTGGACAATTTCGACTTCCATTATCTGTTAAATCGGATTGCAACTGCCCGGGCACCGGATCCCGCCCCGGACTCCGTCAATACTGCACCAGGCAGCAGCAGAATGCCCCGGGTGCCGATCAATCTCTTACAGGGGAATTTGCCTGCAGGCAGAACCGGCCCCTTCGGGTCATTCCCCGCACAATAGGGGATTTCCTGCGACTTTTAAGAACAATGATTTCAAATTGCAGCCGCGGATTAAAAAATTCAACCCTGTTGCTCTGGAATCTTGATCACCAGGCCATCAAACTCGTCGCTGACCAGAATCTGGCATGACAACCTGCTGCTCGGCTTTACCTCGAATGCGAAATCCAGCATGTCCTCTTCCATGTCGGAGGGCCCGCCGACTTTTTCCCGCCATTTTTCATCCACGTAGACATGGCAGGTGGCACAGGTGCATGCTCCCCCGCACTCGGCGGTTATTCCGGGCACCGAATTCTGAATCGCGGCCTCCATGACACTGGTTCCGTTTTCCACTTCGGTCTCATGAACCGTACCGTTGGCTTCGATGAAAGTAATCTTGGTCATATGCTTGTGCCTATACTTGTGCCTGTCTGCAGGGTTGAAGAACAAGTGGCCATATAGCGACCCCATGCCCCCCCTGCAATAGCCAGCGGTTTTCATCGGCCGCATTCAAAGCCGAAATCACATACAGTTTATTGAAATTTCTGGAAAAAAATTAATCTTCGAGCAATTCCGCGATAAAATGGCGCACCTCTTCAACGGCCATTCCGATATCGCACAAAAACTCATGGCTCAGTTTTCCGGCCAGTCTGGTCTCCAGTTCCGCATTCCTTGCCAGTACTGCGATATTGTTGGCCCCGACCCCGGCAGCAGCCCCTTTCAGGGAATGCAGGACAACAAGGGTTTCATCCATGCCCGAGCTCTTACGGATCCGCGCCATGTAATTTGTCAGCAACTGATCGAACATGTGCAATATTTCCGCTTCCAGCCCCGGATCCCCAAGTGACTGGCGCGAAAGATGCACCAGGTCGATGGGACGGTTTGCCCCGTTTGTTCCACCGGCACTCTCGGGCCTTGCGTTTTTTTCACCCGCGAACTCTTCACTTGCAATCTTTTCAGGAGCAGCCATGCTTTCCTCCATCTGCCACGGCAGGTCCAAAACCGGCTTCAGACCCTGCAGGACGGGCAGGATTTCTCCCAAACTGTGCCCCCTCATTATGAACATCCCCTTAAAAAGCCCCTTCATGGTGCTGTTTTTTGCTGAAAACCCTGATTTTTTACGGCTCTGCCCTCCGAAAACCCCATTCTGAAAAAGGCCGTTAACTCTTTTTTAATTTATTTTTCAGATCGGGCGTTTCCTGATATAA
>WFPQ01000162.1 GCA_015487515.1 Hyphomicrobiales bacterium
CCCCCTGCCCTGTCCGCTTATGGCGCAGGCGCCAAGGTCCAGGCCAAAGCCCAGCTCGTCCAAAAGGGCCAGTTCGAACAGGGCCAGCATTTGCACCCGGGAGCAGAAACCGGCACTGCTGTCGATGATTTCCAGGGTGAAATCCAGCAATCTTGGATGGGGGGCGCGCTCTGGCAGCAGGCGCAGATGGGAAAACAGCAACTGGCCCATGTAGAGCCTGTCCCTGTCTGTCATCAGGCCTGCGGCGCGGGGCTTCAGCAATTCTATGGAAAATATGCCCAAATGCTCCTCGAGCCGGGCCCGCCAGTTCAGCTGCACCCAGTTTCCCGGTTGCAGGGTGGCGCGCAACTTGCCCGAACGTCCGCCGCGCACCAGTCCCAGGTGACGGCCATGGCCAGCGCTCATGGTTTCAACGATCAGGCTGGTTTCCCCATGGCTGCGAACCCCGATTATCAGACCTTCTTCGCTCCATTGCATGATAGACCTTCCGCCCTGTCCCGGCTATTCATCCCTTCAGAATAGCCTGCAAGGGCCCAATCAGCGTGAGTGAAAGCTGCCAGGGACAAACCTAATCTTCAAACTCAAGGCCCATCTCTCGATAACGCCCCGGATCGTCGCCCCAGTTCTGACGGACCTTTACGAACAGAAACAGATGGACCCCGGTTTCAAACATTTCCGAAAGTTCCCTTCTTGCTTCCGATCCGATTGCCTTTATGACGCCCCCCTTGCGACCAAGAATTATCTTCTTGTGACCCTCACGGGTTACATAAATCACCTGTTCGATCTTGTAGTCGCCGTTCTTTTGAACCTGGAAACTCTCCGTCTCGACGGTGATATTGTAGGGGATTTCCTCGTGCACGCGCAAAAATATCTTTTCCCTGGTGACCTCGGCCGCGCTGAGGGCAAGCGAGAGATCACTCAATTGATCCGGAGGAAAATGCCACGGTCCGGGAGGAACGGCAGATGCAGCCCAGGCCAGAAAATCTTCAAGACCGTCACCATTAAGGGCCGAAATCATGAAGGTACGCAAAAAATCGCCCCTGCAGTTCAATTCATGGGAAATTTTCAAAAGTTTTTCCCTCTGGATCCTGTCAATCTTGTTCAGTACCAGGACCGTTGGATTGCCGGTTTTTTCAAGACCTTCCAAAAGACGTTCGAGATCCGGGGTCAGGCCCTTGTCCACATCAACTATCAGGGCAGCAAAGTCTGCATCCACCGCCCCTGACCAGGCGGATCTTACCATGGCCCGGTCAAGGCGACGCCTGGGGGCAAAGATGCCGGGAGTATCGACAAAAACGACCTGGGACTGCCCTCGGATAACGACCCCGCGAATCTGGGACCTGGTGGTCTGGGCCTTGTGGGTGACTATTGAAACCTTTGCCCCGACCATGGCGTTGAGCATGGTGGACTTGCCGGCATTGGGAGCCCCGACAAGGGCTATGAAACCACAGCGGGTATCCCGGGATGATCCTGTTTTCTCACTGCTCATCTTTCATGCCCCAAGATTCCCTCACGCTTGAGGAACAGTTCGGCAGCTCCCTGTTCGGCGGCCTTCTTGGATGGCCCAAGGGCCGTTATTTCCTCAAAACCCTCAATCCTGACCGCAATCGAAAAAACCGGGTTGTGGGCCGGCCCGGTCCGATTCACCTCCGTATACTGGGGAGTATCATGGCCATTGCCCTGGGCCCATTCCTGCAAGATGGTCTTGGCGTCGACCTGGGGCCTGTCGGCGGCAATTATGTAACTGCCAAAGGTCCTTTCGACAAAATCATAGGATTTTTCGTGGCCACCATCCATGTAGATGGCACCGATCACTGCCTCGCAGACATCGGCCAGCACCGATGGCTTCTCCCGTCCGCCATTGCGGGCCTCGCTCTTGTCCATCAGTATATGGGGGCCAAGACCAAGGTCAGCCGCCACGGCAGCACAGGTTTCCTTGCGTACCACCGAATTCAGGGCCCTGGCCAATTCTCCCTCCTTGGCATCGCCCAGGCGCTTGAACAGAAGATCGGCCGCCACCAGGCCCAGAACCCGGTCCCCAAGAAATTCGAGACGCTGATAGGAATCCCTGACCCGGCGGCCGGGAGAAACGGCGCTGGTATGGGTAAGGGCCCGTTTCAGAATGGCCCTGTCGGCAAACCTGTATTGCAGAACGGCTTCCAGTTCGGAAAAGTTGTCTTGTCTTTGTACCATCAATAAACCGATTGAAACATGCGATCCAGCCTGAGCTTGGCCGGCCATTGCCATACCTGCCACGGGGGAGTGTTGTCGGACATGGCAAAGAACCTGGCCTCGGCCTTGCCTATCAGGTTTCCGAAAGGAACATAGCCGACGGCACTCAGAATCCGGCTGTCCTGGGAACGGTCACGATTGTCCCCCATCATGAAATAATGGCCCGGGGGAACCGCATATTCAATGGTGTTGTCAAGAGAAGAGGTGTCGGATATCTCGTTGATGGTATAGGAAAGGCCGTTGGGCAATGTTTCACGATACTGGGTAACCGGCAGGGAATTGCCAAAACTGTCGGTATCGGTTGCCCGGCCAACCAGTTCGCGCTCGATCATTTCTCCATTTATGAACAGGCGGCCATTGATCATCTGGACACGGTCACCGGGAAGGCCGATGATCCTTTTCACATAATCCTCGCCGGTGGGCTCGTTCCTGAAAACCGCAATATCACCCCTGTTGGGCTCCCGGCCAAGAATGCGGCCCTTGATTGGAACGATGCCAAAGGGAAAGGAATAACGGCCATAGCCCCATGTGAACTTGGAGGCCACGAAATAATCCCCAATCATCATGGTGGGCTGCAGGGAGGCGGTGGGAATGGAAAAGGGCTGGTATAAAAAACTGCGGAAAATCAGCGCTATGATCAGGGCCTCGATGACAATTACGATGGTTTCACGCAATTCAGAGGGCTTTTCCTTGTCTTTCGATTTGGTTTTTTCCGACATTTTCAAGCTCTCTTCCAAAAATCAGTTTTCATTTAAGTGGTTACGCCCGGTGCCTTTCATGGTCAACCATTGTCTTGGCCATGCTGCAAAAGAACAGGAAAAAATCACCTGAAAACCGGCAGGGCCTCTATTATGACGAATGTCTGGGCCATGCCGCCATCATCGGTAATGGAAAGGTGTATATGGGGTTCGTGGCCCTCGGGCACAATACGGGCCAGAACTTTTTGCGCCCCGCCGGTCAGTTCCATGGTGGGTTTGCCCGAGGCAAGGTTGACGACCCCCATGTCACGCCAGAAAACCCCCCGGGAAAGACCGGTGCCAAGGGCCTTGGCGCAAGCCTCCTTGGCGCAGAACCGCTTGGCATAGGAGGCAGCCCGGTTTTTTCTTGCATCGGACTTTCTGCGCTCTATCTCAGTGAAGCAGCGATAGGTAAAACGTTCACCAAATTTATCAAGAGTTTTTTCTATGCGACTGATTTCACAAATGTCATTGCCAAGGCCAATAATCATGACTTTTCCAAACAAAGCTATCAGCCAAGCCCGCGGCTGCCGGGCTTGACGGCGGGAATCGCCGCCAGGTCCGCCGGCAGTTCATCTTCCCGGTAAGCGTTCACCTTGTAATCGGTCAGCCTGATCAGATCAACGCCTATGTCCGCTTCTCCCCCCGAACGGTCGATCAGGCAGGCAGCAGCCACCACATCGCCCCCCAGATCCCTGACACAGGCAATGCATTCACGAATGGATATTCCGGTGGAAACTATGTCGTCAACCACGATCAGCCTTTCTCCGGGCGAAATACTAAAACCCCGCCGGAGTTGAAACTTTCCATCGACCCGTTCGGTAAAAATAGCCGGAAGACCAAGATGACGCGCGGTCTCATAGCCCGGAATCACTCCCCCCATGGCCGGGGAAACCACCTGGGAAATTTCTCCGAGCCCGGCCTGCGAAATCTTTTGCGCCAGGGCAGAACACAGAATCCGGGCCTTCTGGGGATCGCGAAACACCAGCGCCTTTTGCAGATAGGTTGCAGAACGAAGACCGGAAGTCAAAATGAAATGGCCGTGAAGGATCGCCCCGCAACTGGCAAATATTTCCAATACCTGCACCCGGGACAGTGGGGATTCCTGCATTTCCTGCACCTCGTTCACTTGCGTCTCGTTCACTTGCGTCTCGTTCACTTGCACCTCTCCCATGTGCCTTGCGATTCCAAGATCAGGACTTGCCTGAAGGCTGGTTGTCAAGCTGCCAGTCTATCCTGGAAATGGCTCTGGCATCTTCTATACTGGCCCGCTGCACTTTTGAAAGCCCCTTGGAATATTTCAGCGTGGTCAGGGCCTCGGTAAGCTGTACGAGGTCACGAACTTCAAGCTGAAAAATGAACTGGTGAAATTCCGGGGAGATCATGCGCAGAACGAGATTGTGAATATTGGCCTCGCAGGAGGCAATGGTGGTGGCAGCCTTGGCCAGCATGCCGGGCCGGTTGGCAGCAAGCATGGAAACGGCAACGCTGAACATGCGGTTGTCGGCCTGCCTGGCATCCCAGAGCACGTCTATCCAGGCCACGTCCTTATCATATAGCTCCTCAAGGGCATTTGAATGAATGGGATAGATGCTCAAAACACCATCGGTATCAAGAATACCGACCATGCGGTCGCCGGGCACCACCCCTTCAGGCGAGGTTTGAACCGGTGTATTGAAACCGAGCCGGTCCAAGGCGGCCCGGCCCCTGGCCCCAAGCCGCTGCCCGCCGGGAATACGGAACTTGAAGTTGGAATTGTCACGCAGGGAAAACCAGCCATCGGTTTCCTGGGCCACCGGCAGGGTGATCTTCTTGCGCCGGGATGGGGAACGGGACTTGCCGATAAGTTTTTCCACGTGCTCATGCAGATCTTCGGCCTGGATTTTTCCAGAACCGACCGCCTCCACCAGTTCTTCCCAGGATTTGAAACCGGCAAGCGAGGCCAGTTTTTCGCC
>WFPQ01000163.1 GCA_015487515.1 Hyphomicrobiales bacterium
ACCATCACCGGCAGGGTCTGGCGAACCGGAATCAGCCCGGCACCGGCGGGCTTCTGCCTGCCTCTTGTACCCCGTCTCTCTTGCCTGGGCTTATTTTTCGTAATTGGTCCTTAGAAATTCATCGAGCACCGCCACACCGAAACCGGGAGCCCAGCTCTTGTTGATATCACTGGAGGGGGTTCCAAATCCGGCCCCGGCAATATCAAGATGGGCCCAGGGCACATCATTGACAAACCTTTGCAAAAACTGGGCGGCCGTGATCGCTCCCCCAAACCGGCCTCCGGTATTCTTTATATCGGCAAAACGGCTCTTGATGAGCTTGTCATAGGCCGGACCCAGGGGCATGCGCCACAATTTTTCACCGCTCGCCTGCCCCGCCTCGTAAAGCCCAGCGGCCAGCTGGTCATCATTTGAGAACATGCCCGCATATTCATGGCCAAGGGAAACCATGATGGCCCCGGTAAGGGTTGCAAGGTCAATCATGGCCCGGGGCCTGAAACGCTGCTGGGTATACCAAAGGGCATCGGCCAGGACCAGGCGCCCCTCGGCATCGGTATTGATTATTTCAATGGTGGTGCCAGACATGGCGGTAACTATGTCCCCGGGGCGATAGGCGCTGCCGTCTGGCATGTTCTCGACCAGGCCGATTACCCCGACAACATTGAGCCCTGCCTTTCTGAGGGCAAGGGTTTTCATCAGGCCGACAACCGCGGCGGCCCCGCCCATGTCCCCCTTCATGTCCTGCATGCCGGATCCGGGCTTGAGAGAAATTCCGCCGCTGTCAAAAACCACGCCCTTGCCCACAAAGGCAAGGGGGGCGGCATCCTTGCTGCCCCCGTTCCAGCGCATTATGACCATTCTGGGTTCCCTGGCCGAACCCCTTGCAACCGCAAGCAGGGCCCCCATGCCAAGCTTTTGCATTCTTGCCGGGGTCAGGATCTCCACGTCAACGCCAAGCGAGGAAAGAAGACCTGCCTGGCGGGCAAATTCAACCGGACCAAGAACGTTGGGGGGCTCGTTGACCAGATCACGGGCAAGAATGGTTCCCCTGACCGTGGCCATGCGGTCCCTTATGGCCCTGTCACAGGCCGCCTTGTTGCCCACGTGCACTGCCAGGGCAAGCTTCCCTGACAAAGGGGCACCGCCAACCTCTTCATCATCTTCATCATCTTCATGATTTTCGTCATTTTCGTCATTGCCGACGGCCGACTTGTACTTGTCAAAATCATAATTGCGCAGATGCAGGCCAGCCACCAGGTCTGCAACATGGCCCGGCTCCGCCATGTCAACCATGATCGATGCCCTGCCGGAAGAAAACTTGCGGACCAGGGCCAGGACCCTGCCGCCAAGGGAGGTCCAGTCGGGCGATTCCGGGGATTTACGGGAATTTTCATCCCTGCCATCCCTGCCATCCCTGCCGGAAGCCCTGCCCAGGCCAACCAGCACCAGGCGGGTATCCGGCAGTCCGGGAGGAGAAATGATATCAAGAACCTGGCCCTTTCTGCCGGAAAAATTGCCTGCTTCGCACAGCCTGTCCCAGTCCAGGCCGGATGCTGAAAGCAGCTTGCCCATTTCCCCTTCGGGCCTGGCACCGGCCCCTGCAAAACCGATGACCGGCCCGGACCCTGAAAAACCGGCCCTTGAAGTTTTGACGCTAAGATTTTTGCTCATGACTATTCCAGAAAAAATTATGCGAAAATGACTCCATGTGACGCAAAATGACTCAAGGTCACAAAAAACAACTCTAGGTCACATAAGAGAGACAAGGTCAAGGCCATCATTTGCCCAAGGGGTGTTGACGCAGGATGATTTGACGTGTTTTCTCGGCCCATGAGTCATCTTGGTCGTTATCTGATTGTCCGGTTTTCCAGCGGTGCGTTTACCCTTTATTTCCTTGCGACATTTCTGGTCCTGCTTACCCAGATGCTCAGGCTTTTCGACCTGGTGACACAAAAGGGGCAAAGCCTTTTCGTGCTGGTGGGGCAATCGCTGCTGACAACCCCTCCCCTGTCACGCCAGATCATATATATATGCATGGGCATCGGGCTGGCCCGGGCCCTTTCGGCCATGCAATCCTCGCGCGAACTGCATACGATCCATATAGGACGCCGGGAGCGCTCCATATGGGGGGCGCTGACCCTTTACAGCATGATAGGGGCAGTACTGGCCCTGTTCATTGCAAACTGGGCCGAACCGGCCTCGCGGCGCGCTGCCAGCGAGTGGAGCGCCCAGATCGCCGTGGATCTGCTCAGCAAGTCCCTGACACCGGGACGTTTCACGGATATTTCAAACGG
>WFPQ01000164.1 GCA_015487515.1 Hyphomicrobiales bacterium
GCATTGAACGTTGTCAGACCGCAGACGATTCATACATGGATGAAGGTGTCGGTTTACTCGAACTGGCGAAGGATGCACACCGGCTTTTCGAAAAACAGTCGGCTGGAGAGAAGTCAAGACTGCTCAATTTCGTACTTTCGAACTGCTCTTGGAAGCACGGAAAACTGACGGCAGAATTCAAACAACCCTTTGATTTATTGGCGGAAACAACCGCCATCGCGGCGCAAGAGAAAACGGCCGGAATGCGTGATTCCGGCCGTTTTGAAAATTGGCTCCCCGGGCAAGACTCGAACTTGCGACAAAGCGGTTAACAGCCGCTCGCTCTACCAACTGAGCTACCGGGGAACACCATGTTTGCCCATGCGGGCGGGGATCATTTAGCGGGTTTGGGATTGTTTGCCAAGCCCTCAATTTCCATCTTTTTGCCCGAAGTGCTGCTCAGTGGTTCTGGCACGATCGCTCATTGCTGCAATATCGGCCACATGATTGAGGTTCTGGCAAGGGTTTTGCCCTCCATGTCCATCCAGGGGCAGTTCTATGGCATTGATACGTTTCAAAAGTCCCTTTATGCCGAATCTTGATGTATCTTCAAGCTCATGGGGAAGGTGGCTGATGCTTTTTATCCTCCAGAGGGCATTGGTCGGATAAAGCTGGGAACCGTAGGAAGCCACCACGGCGTCATGGATGTTTGCACCATCTTTTACGTCATTTTTTTTGCCGTGGCTGCCATGCTCGCCATTGATCTTTTCCAGGGCCCTTTGTGCAAAAGAGCCCGGAAAGAACGGGCTGTCCACGGCAACTGAAAACAGGTATTGGGCATCGGAATTGCGTCGTTGCAGACAGGCAACGGCGGCAGCAATTCCGGCCAGCGGGCCCATGGTCATGTTGTTCAGGTCATTGCACATAATCCATTCCGGCCCCGGACGGAACAGGCCCGGGTCCATGTTGCCTGTCGACAGGATGCGCACCCCCCCGGCATTTCCGACATTCTTGATCACTCTTTCAAGCAGGCTTGTCCCTTCTATTTTCAGGTTGGCCTTGATTACGCCTCCCAGCCTCTTGCCTCCGCCGCCTGCCAGTATCACAACCGCAATGTTATTGTTCATTCTCCGCTCCGGATGGTTGCAGGTTTTCCCGCCTGGCCATGATTTTGTTACAAGTATCTGCGGGCAATAGTCTCGTGGCCAGTTATAGCCGGTGATATGTTCCAGTAAAGCCTGGCCCTGAACTGTTTCGAGTTGCCCCTGTGAAGCGGTGCTGATTCTGCAGATTGCATTTTATAGCGCGGCCCGGTTTGTGGCGGTCGGGTTGCAGCCATCCCATGGTCCATATTGCAGTCGGTGCCTCAATGTGCCAGCCTGGGCAAAATCTTGTTTGTTTTTCAAGGGATAAAATTATGGGACTTGGGTCAATCATTACCATGGCAGTTATCGGGGCCAATATAATATTGGTGGTGCTGTTTTTCATTTCGCAATCTGCCGGCGCAAGGGCCGACCCGGAAATTGCCGGTGATGGCAGGAAGGTGATAAGGCCATCGAAATCCCTGTTGTGGGTGGGGATACTGGCTGGCATCTGGGCCCTGTTGGGGGTTTACCTGGCAATCGATGCCCTCATGAGCGAGCGCAATGCGGCCAGTGCCCTGCTTATGGCCCTGATACTGGTTGTTAGCATGGCTCCATTCTCCCTGTGGATGATACTGAGATATTTGCGTTACCGCATAAGGTGGGATGACAGGACCATGGAAGTCACGGGCGTTTCAGGCAAGACCCGCAGCCTTGAATGGAACGATCTCAGGGAAATCGCCCAGCGCAACGAAAAGACCACCGTTCGCGAGCCCATCTATCCCGGCATTGTCCCGGCCAGGATATTTGACCTGGAATTGCGTTTTGAAGATGGCAAAATAGTCAGGGCCGCGCCAAACCTTGCAGGCTATCATGGCTTTGTCCGGGACGCTGCAATGCACCGGGACAGGAAGGCAGAGACAGGATCCTGATTCTTCTGGCTCGCAGGGTCTGCGGGAATGGCGCCATTTCATGAAGGTGCATTTTACGGGATGAAATCAGCAAGCCATGTGCAGAAAAAGGCATATGCAGAAAATCTGGAGGCCACGTCCGGAATCGAACCGGAGTACACGGATTTGCAATCCGCTGCGTAACCACTCCGCCACGTGGCCCCTCAGGGGCTTGTTACTGCACCATTTGGCTGTGCGCAAGGTGCAGAATTGCCTGTTTTGATTTTCATGCCGGGGATTTTGCCGGCGACGGATTCTGGGCAATCTAAAAGTTCGCTGTTGAACCATCTTTCGGCTGGCGTTATGCAGGGGTGCCGTTGCCTTTGTCGTGGCTGCCGGCCAGGGGAAGATTGAATGGAGAGCTTCAAGTTGGCATTTTGAAAAGTCTGTTCTCAAATGCGGGTTGCCAGAACGGGCCGGGTGTATCAGGACATGGATTTCAATATCCGTGGATTCAAAATTCAAGGGAACATCAAATGATCGATTTTGCAAGGGCACGCACTGAAATGGTAGAAGGGCAGTTAAGGACTTCCGGTGTTTTTGACCACAGGGTACTGGCTGCTTTTTCCAGGGTGCCGCGCGAGGTTTTTCTAAGGGATGAACAGGCCCTCTTTGCCTATTCCGACATGCATCACAGGCTTTGCGACAATCCAGTAAGATATATGGGGGCCCCGGCTCCGGTGGCCAGGCTCATGGAACTGGCAAACCCCGGCCCTCAGGATGTGGTTCTGGATGTGGCTTGTGCCACCGGCTATACCAGTGCCATACTGGCCCACCTTGCCAGTTCTGTGCTGGGCATTGAATCAGATCAAAGGCTTGTCGAAAAGGCCGAGGCAAACCTTTCTTCCCTTGACATTCCCAACGTGGCGGTAATCAGGGAGGACCTGGAAAAGGGAGCAGGATCCGAGGCTCCGTTTGACGTGATACTGATTTCTGCGGCAGTGGACGAAGTTCCCGCAAGCCTGCTGGAACAGTTGCGCGATGGGGGCAAGCTGGTGACCCTGATGGGCAGGGGGGGCAGCGCCAGGGCTGTTCTTTACAAGAGAAACCGGGGCGCAATAGCCCGGGTAGATTCATTCAATGCCTGCTTGCCCCAATTGTCCGAATTCTCCCGTTCCCCCGAATTCTCCCTATGATTACGGATGGCTTGTCCACGGAATTAGGCTTGCGTTAATCTTTTTGCTTTGCAAAAATTTTCTCCAGGGTCTTAACTGCGGTTAGTGACGGCTTCTTGTGTCGATCTCCTGATTGAGTGGACACGGGGTTTTGCCTGTTCGTGTCTGCAGGTTTACGCCTGTCCTGACCGGAATGGGCGCAGGAACCGCTGGGAGCTTTTTTGCTGGTGGTCTGCTGCCTGCAATCCGGTGTTTGGCCGGCTGTCCGGTAACGGCCGGTTTGACGGCATTTCATGCTGTTGGCGTTTGTTGACCGGTTGCCGGCATTTTTTGTCAGGTGTTTGTTCTGGAGTTTTGCATATGGTATCCAGGGAGTTTTTTGTTTTGCCGGCATCGTCATTTCCTGCAGTTTCCGGCTGCCCCGTGATCAGGATCGCCAGATTTGGTGGGGGCCGGGCTGTTTTCAGGTCGGCAAAAGCCCGCTGTTTCATGCAGTCTGCGTTTGCAGACCCTTTTTTGAAGGGAATTGAAAGGGCTGCCGCTATCCTGGCATTTTTTCTTTTTGCCATTGTTTTTCTTTTTGTCATGATGATGCCGGCCCGGGCTCAGCCCCTTCGCGAGGCCCTGGCCAGCGCCTATTCCAATAACCCCAACATTGCCTCTGCCCTGATAAGCGTAAAGGTTTCCGCCGAGGACATAGCCCTGCGCCGGGCGGGTAAACTGCCAACCATAGGTTTTTCCGCCGAACTCAACAATTCCGTATCTGTGGTCGGGGGCAATGCCACCGTTTCCAACAGCGCCACCCTTGGCCTTTCCTATCGCCAGACCCTGTTCGACAATCTTCGCACCGATGCCCAGATCGAGCAGGCCCGGGCATTTTCAACGGTTGCGGTCCAGTCCCTGCGCAATGCCGAACAAAACGTTCTGCTTTCGGCTGCCACCGCCTATTTCAACGTCATCAGGGATACGGAACTGGTCAAGCTGCGGGGCGAAAATGTTGCATTTTTCCAGACCCAGGTGCAGGCGGCAAAAGATCGTCTTGGCATAGGGGAGGGCACCCGGACCGATGTTTCCCAGGCAGAGGCCCGTCTTGCCTCCGGGGTTGCCGCCTATAAGAATGCCATCGCCAGCCTCCAGGTTTCCCAGGCCGCATATCGCCGCTGGATCGGTCAGCCCCCGCGAAACCTGAGCATGGACTACGATTTTGGCAACCTGCTTCCGCTTTCCCTGGACCAGGCCCTTGGCCTTGCCGATAGCCTGCATCCGGCAATTCTTGGCGCCATGGCCCAGATTCGTGCTGCCCAGTCGGCGTCTGATGCCGCCCGTGCCGCCTTTGGCCCCACCCTTGACCTGATCGGCTCGATCTGCGCCGTTAACTGCTTTGGGGCCGGCGGAACCGGCATGACCGGATCTGTCCGCCTGACCCTTTCCATACCCATTTATGCGGGCGGGGCGCTGGGAGCCTCGGTGCGCCAGGCAAATCTGAACCAGGTCAAGTCGGAACTCGATGCCATGGCCACGCGCAGCCAGGTGCGCGAGGCGGTGGTTTCTGCCTGGAACGGAGTGCAGAATGCCGATGCCCAGATTGCTGCGGCCAGCTCGGCTGCTGCCTTGTCAAGGGAGGTTCTTGACGGGGTGACAGAAGAGCAAAGGGTGGGGCAAAGAACGGTCCTTGACGTGTTAAATGCCCGTTCCGATCTGACCAGCGCCCGGGAAAATCTGATTTCTGCTCAATCATCCCGCATGATTGCCTCTTTTTCCCTGCTTTCCGCAATTGGTCGCCTTTCGGCCACGGATCTGGCCCTGCCGGTAAGGATCCTGTCGGGAGATGGCTACCTGCAAACCGTTGGGGATGTCTGGGCCGAATTGCGCAGCGTGCCCGAAAAC
>WFPQ01000165.1 GCA_015487515.1 Hyphomicrobiales bacterium
GTCAGATATTCATCCAGCCCCTCCTGGCCATGCTCGCGCAATGGCTGGCGCAGGTCCAGGCGGTTTTCCCGGCCAAGGCACAGGTAAAGCAGTCCGGTGCAGGTTAGTCTTACCCGGTTGCAGCTTTCGCAAAAATTGTGGCTCATGGGGGTGATGAATCCCACCCGGCCGCCTGTTTCCTTGAGTTTTACGTAGCGGGCCGGGCCTGCGCTCCTGTGGCCGGTCTTTTCCAGGCTGAACCGTTTTGCCAGTTCGTCGCGTACCTCGCGCAGGGAGAGGAATTTCCTGCGTCTTTCTTCAAGGTCTTCTCCCTCGAACACCTGTCCCATTGGCATTTCCTCTATCAGGGTCAGGTCGAAACCGCGCCCGTGGGCCCAGCGTATCATCGGTATGATTTCCTGATCGTTGAAACCGCGTATTGCCACCATGTTCAATTTTATTTTCAGTCCGGCCGCATCCGCCGCATCTATTCCTTCCAGAACCTGTTTCAACTTTCCCCGCCGGGTAATCCTGGTGAATTTTTCGCTGTCTTTCGTATCCAGTGATATGTTTACGCGCCTTATTCCGTTATCCGCCAGTTGCCGGGCATGGCGTTTCAACTGGCTGCCATTGGTCGTAAGGGTCAGTTCATCCAGCGAGCCGTTGGCCAGGTTTTTCGAAATTCTTTCGACCAGGCTCATTATGTCCTTTCGTACCAGGGGTTCGCCGCCGGTCAGGCGGATCTTTTTCACCCCCCGCCTGATGAAGGTCTGGGTTATCTGGCAAAGTTCCTCGAAGGACAATATGTCCTTCTTGGGCAGAAATCTCATGTTTTCCGACATGCAGTAGGTGCAGCGGAAATCGCAGCGATCGGTGACCGAAACCCTCAGATAGGTGACCTGGCGTCCGAAATTGTCGACCAGTGGCCTCGTTGCCGTTTCGTTGTCGGGTTCTGCAATTATCGCTTCTCCGGTCATTTTATGATTGGCCGCATGTCATCATCATTCATGTGGATCGTTCCTTTGTCTGGTACTCGTGTAACCGGCATGCCCGTGCGGACATGCCGGCATGGGCACCTCCGCACGAAACGCCAGCATGGACATATCCGCATTCCAGGGATTTGCCAAATTGGCAGGTAGTCAACCCTGGCAGCCGGTCAATCGTGCGGTCCGGCCCGCGACCTCAGAACCGCAGTCCCGCCCCTGTCCGCCCATCACCTGCAGATCCCGGCCTCCGGATCCCGGCGCCCGGCCTGCCGGTTTTTGCCTGCTGTCCGTTTTTCCCGATGTCTCCGGGTCTTGAGGTCTGCTTTTGCAGACACGGCCCGGCCAAACGGAATCCCCTTGTGCAGATGCCCTGACCTAATATTGCACCACCACCAGGGCGCCGACCGGGACCCTTTCATAAAGATCGATGACGTCTTCATTGAGCAATCTTATGCATCCTGAAGAAACCGCATTGCCAATGGATGCCACATCAGAGGTTCCATGCAGCCGGTAAAGGGTGGTTCCGATATAAAGAGCGCGGGCTCCAAGGGGGTTGTCGATGCCGCCGGGCATGTAGGCGGGCAGTCCCGGCTGCCGCTTGCGCATGGCGGCCGGAGGGGTCCAGCCCGGCCATTCGGCCTTGCGGGTTATGCGGTTGGTGCCTTCCCACTGAAAGCCTTCACGGCCAACCCCGACCCCGTATCTGAGGGCCTTGCCATCTTCCAATATCAGGTACAGGAAGCGGTCGCTCTGATCCACCAGGACCGAGCCGACCGGCAGGTCGGATTCAAAGTCCACTATCTGGCGGACATATGGATTCTTTCTTCTTACGTTTACGGACTTGCTTTCTTCTTCCCATATGTTGGTATCGGGATTGAAAACCAGGGCAGCATTTGCCGGAGTTGCCATGGTCAACATGGCCAGGGCCCCCAGCACTACCATTAAGATTGATTTGATTGACCTGTTCATGTTCGTATTCCTGTCTGTTTCCCCATGGTCCGCAATTATCCCCATGGTCCGTAATTACTTGCCGGTGTTGGCAGGGCAAGTTTCCGATTCCCGTTTTAGACCTTTATCCAGTTACTGGAAAGTATTTGTTGCAAAAAAGCCCTTCGTATTTCTTGGGCATGCCAATCCTTTCAGGTGTCTTGTCAGGTGTCTTGCTGGTTTGTCCCGGCCGGATGGCTGGATGAAAGTTTGCTCTGCCTCTCCCGGATTGCACAAAATATCCTGTCACTTCAAAAAGGTTTTGCCAACCGGTACAATTCATGAAAAAACGTCTGGCACCTGAAAATCCCTGTGGATGGCTCGAAATGGATGATCTCAAAAGGCTGGCTGCCGAGGCGGCCATGGCCGAACTGGATATGGTCGGCAGCAATCTTTCGCCCGGGGACAGGCTGCGCATAGGTCTTGGAACCGGATCCACGGCCCGTCATTTCGTTGATCTTTTGGGCCGGAGGGTGGCCGGTGGCCTTGAGTGTATTTGCGTGCCCACTTCTGCCCGGACTGCCCGGCAGGCTCAATCCCTTGCCATTCCCCTTGCCGATCTGGAGCAGACCGGGCGCCTGCACATAACCGTTGATGGAACCGATGAGATTGCCCCCGACATGTCACTGATCAAGGGGGGAGGGGGCGCCCTGCTGCGGGAAAAGATAGTTGCCGCCGCTTCCGACAGGATGGTGGTGATTGCCGACGAGGGCAAGCGGGTCGAATTCCTGGGTACCTTTCCCCTGCCCATAGAAGTAAATTCCTTTGGTCTTTCTGCCACCAGGGATGCCATTGCAGGGCTTATGGAAAAACTTGGCCTGGAGCCCAGGATAAGCCTCAGGCTCTCTCCGGACCAAAAACCGTTTGTAACCGATGGTTCCCACCTTATAATGGATGCATGTTTTGGCCGCATTTGCGATGCAATAGGCCTTTCAGGGGAATTGCTGGAGATTCCGGGGGTCGTGCAGCATGGTCTTTTTCTGAACCTGTGCCAGGTTGCCTATCTTGCCGGCCCCGGTGGCGTCAGCAGGCTTGAACCATGAGCATGAATTGACCATGAGCATGAGAATTGACCATGAGCATGAATTGTGAGCATGCCGGGATATGGATTAGGATTTTCAATATGACACACATTAAGTTCGACGGGTTTTTCAAGGCTTTTCTGGCGGTGATGGCCGCCTTTGCCATGGGGGTCGGTCTTCAGTCTCCGGCCAGTTCGCAAGAGCTTTCTCCAGAACGCATCGCCCTTGCCCGCCAATATGTCGACATAACCGACAATGCCCAGATTTTCGAGACCACGATTTTGCGTACCGGCATTGAAACCATGCGCACCCTGGTATCTCAAAATCCCGACCTGGCCGAGGATGTCAGCGCTGCAATCGGGGTGGTCATCGAGGCCTATTCCGAACGCAAGGACGAGCTTTTCGACCAGTTCGCCCGGATTTATGCCCAGCGTTTCAGCGAGGATGAACTGCGCGAGATCGTTGCCTTTTATCAAACCGATGTCGGCAAGAAACTGGCTTCCAGTAATGGGGACATCAACACGGAGCTCTCGACCGTCATGCAGATATACCAGAGCAATCTTGACATCGAGTTCTTTGCCAAGGTCAGGGCCGAATTGCGGGCAAATGGTATCGATATCTAGCCCCTTTGCAGTTGGTTCCGGCTCCCGCGGGTTTTGAACTGCCCCGGCGGGTTCATGCCTGCACCCGCCTGCCCCTGCCTGCCAGTGATGACCGCCCGGGATGACCGCTATGAGCTGTTCCATGGCTCCCCTGATGGCCTCTGTGCTTGTGCGGGGCCGTTTTTTGTGGCAAGCGCTATTTCCCGTGAAATGACATTTGCTTGATCCGGCCTGCCATCGGCAAAATACACCGATTGGCAAGAGGCATCAGTTCGGGAATCATTCAGCGGGCGGGAGTCTGCCGACAGTTCCTGTCGGCAATGATCATCAGCGGGATATCAGAGGTGAACGACAATGGCAAAATCCTATGACCTTTTGGTGATTGGCGGCGGCTCGGGCGGAGTTCGCGCTGCCAGGGTTGCGGCCGGGTTTGGTGCCCGGGTGTGCGTGGTCGAGGAGTACCGCCTTGGCGGCACCTGCGTCATTCGGGGTTGCGTGCCAAAGAAGCTGTTTTCCTATGCGGCGGGTTTTTCCTCCCTGTTTGACATTGCCCCGAGCTTTGGCTGGTCGGTCAAGGCCGGTTTTGACTGGGCCACCCTTATGGCCAACAAGGACAGGGAGATCGCCAGGCTAGAAAAGATCTATGGCTCCCTGCTTTCTTCTTCCGGGGTTGATGTGATTGCGGACCGGGCCGTGATAAAATCCGAAAATTCCGTGACCCTGAAAAAAACCGGTCAGGTCATAAGCGCCGACAAGATCCTGATTGCCACCGGGGGCAGTCCGTTCATGCCCTCAATTCCCGGTATCGAACATGCCGTTACCTCCAACGAGGCCTTTGATTTCAAGTCATTGCCCAAATCCATCGTCATTGTTGGCGGCGGTTACATAGCTGTTGAATTTGCCGCCATTTTCAACGGTTTGGGCGTAGAGACCATACTGGCCTATCGCGGCGCCCAGATATTGCGTGGTTTTGACATGCACCTTCGCGAGGGCCTGGCCGAGGAAATGCAGCACAAGGGTATAAGGGTCTGCCTTGCCACCCAGCCCGCCGCCATAGAAAAGACCGCCAGGGGCCTTTGTGTCACCTGCACCGACGAGATGCAGATGGATGTGGACCAGGTCATGTATGCCACCGGCCGCAGGCCCAATGTCAGGGGGCTTGGTCTTGAGAATGTGGGCATAAGCCTTGGCCGGAACGGGGAAATACCGGTGGATGAATTTTTTCGCACCTCGGTTCCCTCGATTTTCGCGGTTGGCGATGTCAATGGCCGTGCCGCCCTGACCCCGGTGGCAATTCGCGAGGGGGCAGCCTTTGCCCAGACCCAGTTCAACGGCAATCCGACAAGGGTTGATCTTTCCATAGTGCCGACGGCGGTATTTTCGGATCCCGAGATCGGCACCCTTGGCCTCAGTGAGGCCGAGGCCTCCATGGAATATCCCGAACTCAGGGTTTACGTGACCCGGTTCAAGCCCATGATATATTCGTTCATGCCGACCGATACCCGCATGCTCATGAAACTGATCACCGATGCCAGGACCGACAGGGTGCTTGGGGTGCATATCATGGGCTCGGGAGCCGCCGAGATGATCCAGCTTGTGGGCATTGCGGTGACCATGGGCGCCACCAAGGCCGATTTCGACCGCACCATTGCCGTTCACCCGGTGGCAGCGGAAGAACTGGTGACCATGAAAGAGCCGACCTATGAAATCATCAATGGCGAGCGCCGCTGATTTTTCCGGATCAGGCCGCTTCAGGCCGTTCATCCGATACCGCCCGCAACAGGGCTGAGTGTTTTATTGCCTGATCACCCTTTGCCTGGTCATCCTTGTTTCTGATGCCGCATGGCTGTTGCCCGCTTGCTGCCCTATGGCCTTGACCGATGCCGGTTCCGGGTCATGAGCGGCAGGGTCTCCCAGGTCTTGGCCTCAGATTCCGGCCCCGTTGGCCAGGCCGCGCAACAGCACTCCTATGCCATAGGCCATGGCAGCGGCTCCCATGCCTATGACAAGGGTTTCGATCCCGCTGTAATACCATTTTTGCGTTGACCAGTTCGATTTCATGGCCCCGATGATGAAAAACACCACTCCCGTTGCATAGGCTGCCGTTACCGCTCCGGCTTCCATGCCGAGAACGAATGGTACCAGGGGCACCGCACCACAGATTATGAAGGCGATGAACGTGGCCAGTGCCGCCAGTATCGGCGAGCGCTGGGCCCTTGAAAGCCCGTATTCTTCATTGAGCATGGTTTCCACCCATACTTCCTCGTGGCTGCTGAGCAGGTCGACCATCTTTTCAAGTTCGTCTCCCTCAAAGCCCTTGGCCCTGTAGATCTGGCGCAGTTCCTCGCGTTCTCCTTCCG
>WFPQ01000166.1 GCA_015487515.1 Hyphomicrobiales bacterium
GCGGATTTCGGTGGGCTCGGCCAATGCGATTGCTCCCAATGTAAAGCAGGAAATGGTGCAGATTTCGGACCAGGACAAATTCGAACGCCTGGGCCGGGAGCTGGAAAACCGCCAGGGTTCCATATTGGTATTCACAAAAACCAAGCGCGGGGCCGACAAAATGGCCCTGAGGCTAAAAAAGCTTGGCCATTTGGCGGCTGCCCTGCATGGGGACCTGCGCCAGAACAAGCGTAACCAGGTAGTTGCCGGCTTCCGCTCGAAAAAATACCGGATTCTGGTGGCCACCGACGTGGCGGCGCGGGGGCTGGACATTCCCCATATCGAACATGTGATAAATCATGACATGCCGCAAAGTCCGGAAGACTATATCCACAGGATAGGGCGCACGGCCCGGGCCGGGGCCAGGGGAGAGGCGATAAATTTCGTTTCCCCGGGAGATGCCCTGAAATGGAATGCCATCCAGAGATTGCTCAATCCGGGCAAAAAGATCGAAAGGCTGGCCGGGACAGGAAAATCCCGTTTTGGAAAATATGCCGGTAAAAAGGCGGTTTCCAAGGCGAATGGCGGCAAATCCGGGTCTGATCGGGGGTGCAAGACAGCAAACAAACCAGCCAGTACAAAATTTGCTGCAAAAGGCAAGCCGCGCTGGAAAAGGAAAGACAGGAAAAAACAGGCCATGAAGGCAGCATGATTTCCTGATTCATTGAACGGTTCGAAGAAATGATTTTTTAAGACTTTGTCTGGCGGCAGAAATTTGCTCTAAATCATTTGTCTTGGGGTTTTGCTGGAGAAGTTGATTGCGGGAAGTTTTTGTCAATGGTCAGTACTTGGTGGAAGCAGAAGCAAGGATCTCGGTTTTTGACCGGGGTTTTCTGTTTGCCGATGGGGTTTACGAGGTAACTTCTGTCCTGGATGGGCGGCTGGTGGATTTTGACGGGCATTTTGAACGCCTGCTTCGCTCGATGGAAGCTCTTGAAATGGAGCCGTCCATGACAAGGGACGAACTGCTGGCCGTGCATCGTCAGCTTGTCAGGCGCAACGGAATAAATGAGGGACTGGTATATTTGCAGGTTACAAGGGGAGTGGCGGACAGGGATTTTCTGTTTCCTCCCGGGACAACTCCCCTGACCATTGTTGCCTTTACCCAGAAAAAATCCCTGGTGGAATCGGAACATGCCCGGCGTGGCCTGAAGGTGATAAGCCTTGAGGACATGCGCTGGGGAATGTGTGATGTTAAAACCACTCAGTTGCTTTATGCATCCATGGCCAAGATGAAGGCAAGGGAGCAGGGGGCGGACGATGCCTGGCTGATGCGGGATGGCCTGATCAGCGAGGGCACCTCGAACAATGCCTATATCGTGACGGATGAGGGGGTGATAGTCACCCGGGACCTGTCACCGCAAATCCTGAGCGGTATCACCCGCAGGGCGGTTTTGCAGTGTGCTGAAAAATTGCAGATGAAGGTGGAGGAACGTGCATTTTCCGTACAGGAGGCGGCAGGGGCAAAAGAGGCTTTCGTGACTTCTGCAACCACTTTCGTGACACCGGTAACAGAGGTGGATGGCAGAAAGATAGGGGATGGAAAACCGGGGCCGGTGGCCAGAAAATTGCGCGAAATATACCTTGAAGAAAGCATCAGGAACGCCATCTGACTATTGATGGTGGTTCGTGCCATGTCCTATCAGAAGCGGTTGACGGACGGGTCGGGAAATGGCTGGGCAACGGGCTGATGAAAACGGTGATCTGGTCTTGTTTCGGTTCATGCTGCCGGGCAAACTGTCTGCTTCAGGCGCTGTTGGCATAGGGGCAGTTTTTCCTGTCGGCCAGAACATCGGACCATTCCTCGTGCCTGCTGAACTGTTCCTGCACGTAGGAGCACACGGGAACTATCTTGTCGTGATTCCTGCGGGCCTGCCTGATGGCGAACTCAAGCAGTTTCATGGCCAGGTCCCGGTTGCGGAACCCCTTGGGCACATGGGTGTGGTCAATGGCGATCTTGCAAACGTTAAGGCGGGAATAGGTCATTTTTGCAATGCCCTTCGGTCCCAGATCTATTACATAGCGTCCAGAGGTCTTGTTTCTTTCGTGGCGGACCTCAAATTCATCAATTTTATCCATTGTCCTTGCAACTCCGGTTTCGTGGCGCCGGTCCTGGCGGGGTCTGCCAGGGAAACAAGAGACCGGCCTGATGCAGCAGGCCCCGCAGTCGCAGACCCCTGATGGCTGCAAAAACCTCGGGCGCCGGGGTTCGTGCAGGGGGAGTGCGGAGCCTTGCGCATGTTCACCGTGATGTTACAGCAAGGTCTTGCGGGTATTGATCACATGAATGTTATCGGGCGCATATGTCACAGGCCGGCAGGGAATGAACCGGAGGAAAAGCGTCATGACCGGGAGGGGTGGGGGACCAGCAACTGGCTCTGTTCGCCAAGGCCTTCGATGCCAAGGCGCATGCGCTGACCGGGTCTTAGAAATACCGGATCGGGCTTTATGCCCATGCCAACTCCGGGCGGGGTGCCGGTGGTGATCACATCGCCGGGCTGCAGGCTCATGAAGCCGGAAAGGTAGTGTACCAGGTGGGCAACCCCAAAGGCCATGGTGGCGGTGGTGCCGTCCTGATAGCGCCTGTTGTCCACTTCCAGCCACAGTTTGAGGTTCTGGGGGTCCGGTATTTCGTCTTTTGTCACCAGCCAGGGGCCGATGGGACCAAAGGTATCGGCGGATTTGCCCTTTACCCATTGCCCGGCATGTTCCAGCTGGAAGGTGCGTTCCGAAATGTCATTGACAATGCAATAGCCCGCCACGTGGTCCATGGCGTCATCAGGGTCTATATGGCTGGCATGTTTTCCAATGACTATGCCCAGTTCCACTTCCCAGTCGGTTTTCGTCGAATCGGGCGGGATGATGACATTGTCATTGGCTCCGCAAATGGAGCTGGTTGCCTTCATGAAAACCACCGGTTCCTCGGGAACGTCCAGTCCAAGTTCGGCGGCGTGGTCGGTATAGTTCAGCCCGATGGCAATGAACTTGCCGACCCTGCCCACGCAGGGGGCGATGCGGGTTGCCGGGTCAATTTCGGGCAGGGAATCCAGTTCAAGGGCGGCGATTTTTTTCAAACCATCTTCGCCAAGGACATCGCCTGCAATATCATCAACAATGGATGACAAGTTCCTTATGATGCCGTTCTCATCCAGGATTGCGGGAATTTCGGCTCCCCTGGCTCCCATGCGCATGAGTTTCATTCAATGCCTCCCCTTTTTGTTGCAGGGCTTCATAAGCCCGGAAAGGGATTTTTGCAATCTATAGGAGGCGATAAATTAATGCTGCATGGGAGAAGAGGGGCAAGGAATAAACTCGGTTTCCGGGGCTTTAGCCCTGCAAAAAATCTGCCAGTTTATCGAATGCTCCAGCCCAGGCCGGAGTTACGAACTGAGCGGCCTGTTCGGAGATGCCCTTATGGGTCAGGCGGACCAGAGTATCATTGCCCTGTTTGATGAATTCGATCCTGATGATCATTTCCATTCCCTGACCGGGACCGGATGATTTATAGGCAAAAACATCTGGCGGATCATATTCGACTATCGTGCCCTCGCTGGTATGGGTCTTGCCACTTTCAAAAGTCATTTCATGGGCATATAGGCCGCCAACTCTTGCCTCGATGGTGGATTTGACGCCAATGGTGCCGTTGGGTCCATACCACTGGTTCATCTTTTCAGCGTTCATCCAGGCATCAAACACATCGGCCCGGGACGCATTATAAAGCCGTGTTACCGTCAATACATCATTTTCAAAATTTGTTTCGGCAGTTGTACTCATTGCATCATTCCTTGTTAAGGGGTGGCTATGGCCTGGTTTTTGGGATTATGCAGGCTGTTTTCTTTCAGGCAGGCATCCATGGCATCAAATTTTGCTTCCCATTGCCTGATGTAAAATCCGATCCAGTCGCCGGCCTGTCTGGCCGGGGTCGGGGCAATGCAGATAATATGTTCGCGTCCATTGCGCTTTCGTTCTATCAGTCCGGCCCTTTCCAGAACGCGCACATGTTTGGAAATTGCCGGCCGGGAGATGTCAAGGGGTGCGCCCGGTTCTGAAATGCTGGTTTTCCCGTTCGACAGCCGGGTCAGCATGGCGCGGCGGGTGCCATCGGCAAGGGCGCCGAATACCAGGTCAAGCTTTCGTTTTCCATAACCACACGGTTATGTGTCATTGGTTGAAAGGTACGTCAACCGGTTCCGGGTTCATGGGGTGTGCGAAAAAGCCTGATGATGAATGCAGCCTGAACGCGCATCTCAGGAAC
>WFPQ01000167.1 GCA_015487515.1 Hyphomicrobiales bacterium
AGCTTGTTGATGCCCATCATGTCAAGGGCCAGCTTTTCATAAAACGGTTCGGATTTGCCCCGGCGCATCTTGCCCATGAAATATTTTTCAAAGCCGACCTTGGCCACATGCACCCACTTGCCCTCGGATGACCAGTTGACATTGCGCGGGGGCATCTGCGGCTGGGCGATGAAGGCGATGCCATCATCGCCGAAGTCGGCCAGGCAGACCGCGTTCCAGCTGCCTTCGTGGGTTGGTTCCTTGCCCCGCAGGATCTGACCGATATTCTTTGCGGTGGCGGTGACCATGCTTTCTATCATGAATCCGGTCTTTGGAACCCCGACCGGGAGGGCGGTTGGCCCCATGGGAGGAATGGCAATGCAGACGCCAACCGAAAAAACATTGCTGAACTTCGGGTTTTTCTGGTGTTTGTCAACGATGACGAAACCACGGGGATTGACCAGCCCTTCTATGCCCATCAACGGGTCGATGCCGCGAAAGGCCGGCAGCATCATGGAATATTTGAAAGGTACTTCACTGGTGGAAAGGGAGGTGCCGTCCGGGTTCATGGTTTCAACGTGCATCACTCCGGGATCGACCCTGTTGACCCTGGTATTGGTCATCCACTTGATATGCTTGTCGCGCATGGCGCTTTCCATGAGGGTTTTGGTATCACCCACCCCGTCCAGCCCCAGATGGCCGATATAGGGTTCGGGGGTGATATAGGTGATTGGAACCTGGTCGCGAATCTTGCGGCGGCGCAGTTCGGTTTCAAGGATGAAGGTGAATTCATAGGCCGGGCCATAGCAGGACGCCCCCTGTACCGCGCCGACCACCAGGGGGCCCGGGTCCTTGCAGAATTCATCAAAGGCCTTGCCGGCCTTTACGGCATGTTCCACATGGCAGATGGAATGGGTGTTGCCCTCGGGACCAAGACCCTGGACCTCGTCAAAGGCCAGTTCCGGGCCGGTGGCAATGATCAAAAAGTCATAGTCGATGGCCTTTCCATCAACCAGTTCAAGGCGGTTGTTGTCCGGTTCTACCTTTTTGACTGCCGTCGGAATGAAATCGATCCTGCGGCGTTTCATGACCGGAGCAAGATCGATCTCTATATCCTTGCGGGAACGCCAGTTGACCGCAACCCAGGGGTTCGAGGGTACAAAATGATATTTCGGATCCTTGGTCACGACGGTGAGCCTGTCGCCCTTGCGCAGTTCATCCTTCATTTCATAGGCCATTATTGCGCCGCCAAGGCCTGCACCCATTACCACTATGTGAGCCATTGCATGTCTTCCTTTATGGGCCGTCAGATTTATCAATAATGTTGACGATTATAGGGCAACTGTCCGGCACATGCCCATTGGAAGTGTTTTGCAAGTATAAGAAAACCGTATCGAGAAGCCGGTTGTTCTGAATTTTGCCGATTATTCAAATGGGCAGATTCGTGTTATGACAATATTGTATTCCAATTGAATGTGCGGTGGGTTTTTAATATTTTCGGGAGATTTGTCATGACTGGTCTGAAAAGGATTTTGGGAACCTTGCTGCTGTCATTGCTGCCATTGTTGCCTGTCTTGCCGGCGGCTGCCATGGAGAACGCTGACTGGCCATCCTATTACAGGGTGTCCGACATGGGGGCGGGGGGTACCCTCAAGGTCAGGTCGGAACCGGTGGCTGGGGGAGAAGTCATAGGAGAATATGGGGCCGGAGCCGGGCCGATCGAGATTTTGAAAATTGAAAATGGCTGGGGCAACGTGATTGCAAATGAGGGAAATGGCTGGGTGAACATGGCCCATTTGCAGCAAATTTCCGTTCCCATGATCGGTCAGAGCAAGTTGCCCCGGGGGCTGGTTTGCGGGGGAACGGAGCCGTTCTGGAACATTGGTTTTTCAGAGGATAAAGCGGTATATTCCAGGATGGGGGAAGGTGAGCAGATCCTTTTCATAACCCGGGCGGCCGGGTTCGAGGGTCGGCCGGGGCCGGACGGATTCATCCAGGCCAGCGGAGCCAGCGAAATGGTATTTTCGATTGTTTCGGCCCGGCAATGTTCGGACGGGATGAGTGAGAGGACCTATGGCTGGTGGATAAGCCTGCTAAGGGTTTCGGCCGATGGAACGGTCGGGGTTGATGGCTGTTGCAGCCTTTCGGGGCA